>CBJNFW010000022.1:0-48477 GCA_966435935.1 uncultured Nocardia sp. | reverse complement strand
GGGTATTGCGCGGTGCGGCGCAGGCGGATTCACTGGGCGCGATGGCCGGGGACATCGATGCGCTGCTGCGAGCGCCCAGGTGAGCGGTGCGCACACTCGCGCCCGGCCGGCACGCCGCCGGTCCGCGCTGGATCGGCGGCGATCGCGAGCCGGAATATCCTTCATCGCACCGAATCTGGTCGCGGTCGGGCTGTTCATGCTGTTCCCCCTGGGCTTCTCGCTGTATCTGAGTTTCCACTCGTGGGACCTGTTCGGGCCCATGCGATTCACCGGGCCGGCCAACTACCGCGAGCTGTTCGCCGATCCGATGTTCTACATCGCGCTGCGCAACACCGCGATCTTCACGGCGCTGACGCTGGTTCCGACGGTCGTGATCAGCCTCGGCGTGGCGGCCGCGCTGAACCGGAAACTGAAGGGAATCGTGCTGTTTCGCACCGTGGTGTTCCTGCCGCTGGTCGCCTCGACGGTCGCCATGGCGGTGGTGTGGCGATTCCTGTTCATCACCGACGACGGTGCGATCGACATCGCGCTGGGCTGGATCGGGGTGCGGCCGGTGCCCTGGCTCACCGATCCCGGATGGGCGCTGCTCTCGTTGAGCATCGTCACGGTGTGGAAGGGCGTGCCGTTCGCGACCGTGATCCTGCTGGCCGCAATGCAAGCGGTGCCCGAAACGCTGTACGAGGCCGCGACGATCGA
This sequence comes from uncultured Nocardia sp., assembly GCA_966435935.1. Lineage (GTDB taxonomy): Bacteria > Actinomycetota > Actinomycetes > Mycobacteriales > Mycobacteriaceae > Nocardia. The sequence goes on along the minus strand of CBJNFW010000022.1, from coordinate 47,781 downwards.
CGGGGCCGGGCCGTGGCGGCGGTTCCGGTCCATCACGCTGCCGCTGTTGCGCGGCGCGCTCTCGTTCGTCGTCGTGATCACCGTGATCAACACGGTGCAGGCGTTCGATCAGGCCTATGCCTTGACCGATGGGAACGGCGGGCCCGAAACCGGCACCTATGTCTTGGGAATCATGTTGTTCCAGAACGCTTTCCGATTTTATCACGTCGGTTATGCGGCCGCGCTGGCCTGGGTGGTGTTCGCGCTGCTGCTGGTGCTGACCGTGCTGCAACTGCGACTGTCCCGGCGCGATATGTGATGCACGGCACACGCCGGCGGCTGTCACGAATCGCGTACGGCACCTATCTGCCGTTCAAACCCATCGGCGGAATCCGCAAGGGACGGCCGAACGCGGAAGATCTGGCCGCCGCGCGCGTCTTCGCCGAAGAGCTGCGCGATCGGATCGCCGCCCGGCCCTGAGATGCGGCGCTCGAGCCGACCTGGCGTGCCGGTTGTGAGCCTGCCCGAACGGCGGCGGAGATAGATTGAACGTGCCATCGGGTGAGCGGGAAATCGTCGAGCGAGGAGGCCCTGTGACCGAGGAGACGACCGGGTGGGGCGGAGGCCTGTGGGCGGCGGCCGATCTGGTGACGCCGATGTCGATCCGGGTGGCCGCGACCCTGCGGCTCGCCGATCACATCGCCGCGGGCACACGCACGCCCGATGCGCTGGCCGAGGCCGTGCATGCCGATTGCGACGCGCTCAGCCGGGTGCTCGCCCATCTGGTGTCCGCCGGAGTCCTGATTCGCGCCGAGACAGGCGAATTCGACCTCACCTCCCTCGGCGAGCATCTGCGCGACGACGATCCGCAGGGCCTGCGCCCCTGGCTCGATCTGGAGGGTGCGATCGGTCGCGCCGATCTGTGCTTCGTCCAGCTGCTGCACACCGTCCGCACCGGTGAGGCCGCATTTCCGCGGCAGTTCGGGCGGCCGTTCTGGGACGATCTGGCGGCCGATCCCGCGCGTGCGGAATCCTTCGACGCCATCATGGGCGCCCGTCTGGTCGCGGACGCGGATCTGGTCGCCGCGGCCTATCCGTGGGGTGAGCTGGAACATGTCGTCGATGTGGGCGGCGGCAACGCCAGTCTGCTGATCGCGTTGTTGCGCGCCCACCACGAGCTGCGCGGCACGGTGGTCGACCTGCCCGGACCGGCCGCCCGCGCCACCGAGACCATCACCGCGGCCGGCCTGCGACACCGGGCCGACGCGCTGGCGGGCAGCTTCTTCGAACCGCTCCCGTCCGGCGCGGGCGGTTACGTCCTGTCCGGTGTCCTGCACGACTGGGACGATCCGCACGCCGCCCGCATCCTCGAACGATGTGCCGAGGCCGTGGCCCCGACCGGCAGGGTTCTGCTCGTGGACCACATCGACGCCACCCGCGGCGGCATCCCCGATACCGAGGGTGACCTGCGGATGCTCTGTTATGTGAACGGTCGCGAGCGCACCCTCGAACAACTGACCGCGCTCGCCGCCCCGACCGGCCTGCGCCTGGGCGAGGTCGTTCCAGCGGGAACGCGTTCGATAGTCGAGTTCCGCCCGAATTCCTGAGCGAGATCGTGCCGGGCGCAGCCCTATCGACCGGCCGCCGCGCATCGGCTGCGGTACGGGAGCCGGACGCGCCTGCGGCGCTGAGGTTTCCGGGAAGACCGGTGCACACGGGACGGCTCGGTCGCGTCGCCGGGGCGTATGCCGTGCGTGGATCGAATGGCGACTCGGCCCGACTACTCCTGTGGCACAGGGATTTGCGGGCCGGAGGTCCGGGCCCGGAGTTGGGCTTCGTAACTGTAGGCGAGGTGTTCGCGGGATTTGAGCGTGTCGGGGTGGTCGGGACCGAGCAGGCGTTCGCGGTCCTCGGCGGTGCGCGTGTGCGCCTCGATCGCCTCGGCGAAACGGCCCGCGTCGTGATAGGCGACCGCGAGGTTGTTGCGGGCTATGAGGGTGTGACGGTGGTCGGGGCCGAGTTGGCGTTCGCAATCGGCGAGCAGGCGTTCGAACAGTTCGGCCGCCTCGTTCGCGCGGCCGACCTCCGCATACCCGTGAGCCAGGCCGATGCGGGCGCGCTCGGAGAGCGGGTGATCCGGGCCGAGCACCCGCTCGCTGGTACTCAACGCCTGTTCGTACAGATCGGCGGCTTCGCTCGCGCGATTCGCCGCGGCCCGGTCCGAGGCCAGATTGATCGTGGAGTGCAGCGTATCGGGATGTTCCGGGCCCAGTACCCGCCGCCGGGCGGTCAGCAGCCGTTCGTCCAGCGCGGTCGCCTTGGCCACCTTGCCGGCCTCACGCAGGCAGGAGGCCAGAGAATCACAGGTGATCAGGGTGTCGCGGTGGTTGGAGCCGAGTAGCCGCTCACTGTCGGCCAGGCAGATCCGGTACAGCTCGATCGCGTCGTCCAGCCGCCCGTCCTCGCGATAGGCCAGGGCGAGGTTGTGCCGCGCGGTGAGCGTGTTCTTGTGGTCGGGTCCGAAGCCCTGCTCACTGTCGGCGAGGGTGCGTTCGTACAGGTCGATGGCTTCCACCATGCGCCCGGCCTCGCGATAGCAGCGCGCGAGACTGCCACGGAAGATCAACGTGTCGAGATCCTGTGGGCCGAAGGTGTTCTCGCTGTCGGTGAGCACCCGCTCGTACACGTCGATGGCCTGGGAGGACCGGCCCGCTTCGCGATACGCGCGGGCCAGGTTTCCGGCGGAGATCAGCGTGTGCCGATGCAGCGGGCCCATCGCCCGTTCCCGGTCGACCAGGATCTTCTCGTAGCGCGCGATCACCTCGGCGTGCTCCTCGTCCAGGTCCGAATACGCACCGCCCGGGGCGATTCGGTCCGGTTCGGAGGCCGCGCTCGTCTCCTCGGGCGTTCTCGGGATAGGTGCGGTCGGATTGTCCTCGGGGCCCGCGGTTTCGGGGCCGGGTTCGGCCGTGGGTTCCGCTGCCGGGGACTGTGGGTCGGCTCGGTGCCCCGCGGGCGTACCGTCGACGGGCGCGGTGGATTCGCCCGCGACCGCTGCCGCCGCTTCCGTCGTGTCGTCCAGGACCGGCTCGTCGATCGGATCGGACGGGGCCTGTGATTGCGCCGGCGGAGCATCCATGGGTTCGGAATCGGTTTCGCCATGCGATGTTTCGAGGCGGGCGGTCGGGGTGTTCGCGGTAGGTCCATCGGCGTCGGATGTCGCGGTGCCGAGGCTGGGTGATTGCATCGGTCCGGCTGCCGTGCTCCGGGTGATCGCGGTGGGCTCGCCGGCGACGAGCGGCTTCTCCGGTTCGGTCACGGTTGCGCCGGCGGCCCCGGGAGGTTCCGAATACGACTCGGCACTGGCCGTTTCCGGCAGTGCGGCGGCGGCATCCTCGGCGGCGAGGTCGGTTGGTCGCTGCGATCCGGTCGCGGTTGCCTCGGCGGCATCCGTATCTCCAGCCGACGTTTCGCTCTGCAACGTGTCGGCCTGCGAAAATTCGGCCACGGGCTCGTCGGTGATAGCGGGATGCGGCTCCGGCGCTGCCGGCGCGATGTCAGCTGTGGCGGTCTCGGAATGTGTCTCGTCGTACGGCGCTTCGAACTGGGCGGCGGTGGCTCGGACGGATTCCCCGGCGGGTTCGCCGCCGGGGGTGTCGTAGCCGGACTGCGTTGCGGCCGTATCGCTCCGGGATTCGGCTCCCGCCGCGGGCTCGTCGTGCGAGAGCAACTGGGAAGCCTTGTGGAGCACCCGCGTCACGAGTCCGGGGCCGGACTCCCCGGCATCGGGCGGGGTCGGTGACCCGGTGCGGGGTTCTTCTCCGGTCACGGCTCCGGAATCGCGCTCGCCCAGCGCTTCCGGAACACCTGCCACAGCAGTCCGGACCGGTGCAGGCGACGCCGGCGCCTCGTCGCCGGACGCGGCCATGGCGTTGTGCGCATCGGATGCCGGCGCGGCGGAGGCGGGTTCGGAATCGGCAGCCGGTTCCGGGCCGGCACTGTGCTGGAAAGCTGCCGAGTCGGTATGCCAATGCGGCTCAGCCGATTCCGTCTCGGGAATGTGCGCAGGTTCGGGAACGTTCTCGCGCAATGATTCCGCCGATTGCGCGCCGGTATCCGGGAACGGGATCGACAGGGTGTCGGCGTTGTTCTCCTCCTGCGACTCCGATTCGGGGACCACCGCGAACTCGCCCCTAGCCGGCTCGCCCAGAAGGGGTTGCAGGGTGAGTTTCAGTGTGTGCGTGGTGGTTCCGGCGGTCTCGGGCGTCTGCGGGCCGACCACGTGGAAGCGCGGCTCGCCCGCATCGGTATCGATCAGCAGCCGTACGGTCAATTCGGCCGCGCGCGCCTCGTACCCGCCGGCCGGATCATCGGTCATGGCGGTGAGTTCCCGAGTGAGCGCCCGTAGCACGTCGGGCAACGGAATCGTCTCGGTTACCGCAATCCGGTCGTCGGTCATGATCATCCCCTTGCCGGAACTCGAGTGGACATCCGCAGGCGGCGGTCGTTCGAGTTTATCGTGCCGGGTGCCCGCGGCCGCTCGCCGAGGACCCCAAACAGACTGTACGGCAGGGGTTCTCGGGCCGATAGCGCTGCGTGTGGTAGTGGCGGTCGTTTGGCAGCTCAAGGGCGTTGTTCACCCGCCGGGCGCAACGGGCCGGTGAGCAGGGCGTGGCGTGATCTTCCCAGTGCGGAGCGGTTCCGGGCATCGGCGCAGACTTGAAGCAGCGAAACCGGGATGAGGGTGACCGGCGCGGAAGACGAAGTGGTGGTGAACGGACCTCGTGGTGCTGATCTCCGATGATGTTGCGCAGGCGGCGATCCGGGCCGCGGAGGACCTGAGCAGCCGCTTCACGAGAGTGGCGGAGGCCGATGCCGAACACTGCCTCGGCCCCGTCGCCCGCCGGGCCGAGGACGCCGCTCGCCAACTGTCCGAAGCCGACAAGGGCATCGGCGCGGAGCTCGACGAGAACTCGTCGCTCACACATCGCAGCCGCTCAACCGACGGCCCGGTCGGTGGTTCGCACGATACCGGCGAACCGAACAGCGGCTCCTCGGAGCCGTATCCGAAGATCGAGCTGCACGTGCACCTCGAGGGGACGATTCGGCCGAAGTCGTTGCTGGACATGGCCAGACGCAACGGCGTGGAACTGCCCGCGGACAACGTCGAAGCGTTGTCCGAGCTCTACCAGTACCGCGACTTCGGCCACTTTCTCGAGATGTGGCGCACCACCACCGGAACCATGCGCACCGAAGACGACTTCCGCAGAGCCGTCGTCGATTACGCCGCGGAGGCCGAATCGCACGGCGTGCAGTACATCGAGGCGACCTTTTCGCCCATCAATCGCAACAAGTGGGACGACATCCCGTATCCCGCGATGTTCGACGGTGTCACCGACGGCATCACCGTGGCGGCCGAACGATACGGAGTCACCGTGCGAGCGATGCCCAGCTTGATCTGGGGCGTGCCGGGCGACCTGGCCGAGGACTGTGCCACCTGGGCGGTGCGGTATCGGGATCGAGGCATCGTCGGCCTGGACGCCGGTGGTAACGAACTCGCTCGCGGTGACATCGCACAGTTCGATCGTGCCGTGGCGATAGCCCGTGACGGTGGGTTGGGGATCGTGCCGCACGCCGGTGAAGCCGGGGGAGTCGAGGCCATCCGGGATGTCCTGCGCTGGAGTCCGGACGGGCTTCAGCACGGGATCGCGGCGGCCGCGGATCCGGCGCTGATGGCCGAACTCGTGGATCGCGGCATCGTGCTTCGCGTCACCCCCACCTCGAACGTGGGTACCCGGGTCGTTGCCGACATCTCCGAACACCCGCTTCCGCGACTGCGCGCGGCGGGTGTCCGTTGCAGCATCGGCACCGACGACCCGGCTCTGTTCAGTACCAGTCTGGACAAGGAATACGAGCTGGCCGAGCGACTCGGTGTCAGCCCTGCCGAGGCCTACCGCGCCGGAGTCGACGGCGCCCTGTGCGACAGCGAGGTGCGGCAGCGGTTGTACGAGGTGGGCGAGGCCGCGTTCGGTGAACGCTAGGCCGTCCTGAGCCCTAGCGCAGCAGGATCGCGCTGAGCCGCTGGGCGGCGGACCGGACGGCGGCGCCCAGGGTCTCCTCGTCCGCGGGGCCGGGATCGATGGGGGAGACGCCGATACTCGCGATCGCGGCCGAACCGCGGCCCGGGACCGCGGCCGAGACACCGCCCACGGATGGGACGAGTTCCCCGTGCGATACCGCGTACCCGCGCTCGCGGGCGCGGGTGACCTCCTCGCGCTCGCCGGGGACGGGAGGAAGCGCGGCCAGGATTGCCAGGCCCGCCGAACCACGGTCGATCGGGTCGAGCTGTCCGGTCTGGAAGGCGACGTGGATCCGGGCGTCGCGAGGTTCGACCACCATCAGGGCCCGCACCTGGGTCTCGCTCTCCCGGACGACCAGGTGCGCGGTGGCCCGCACGCCGTCGGCGAGTTCCTCCAGGACGGGACGGGCAAGGGCGCGCAGGTCCTGTTCCACCGGTTCGGCCAGGCGCACCAGCCCGAGCCCGAGGAAGACGCGCTTGAAATCGTCGCGCCGGCACAGGTGGTGGTGCTCGAGCGTGCGCACCAGCCGGTGCGCGACCGTGCGATGCACCCCGACCTGGTCCGCGATCTCGGTGATCGAGATGCCCTCGGTCCTGCGCGCGAGCAGCTCCAGGATCTGCAGTCCGTTGTGCAGCGTCTTCGACATGTCCGACCCGACATCGCCGCTGGTGGCCGCCGATTCCCCGGACGCCCGTAACTGAGGCATAGCTGAACTCCTTGACCGCTGTGACCTGAAGCACCTACAGTGTTCACATATAACACGCTGCGTGCGATTATCGCACACTTTGGAGTTCTTGGAAAGTGATGTCACCGATTCCCGCCGTCGACGCAGGCACGCTCGCGGCCATTCATCAGCTCTATGCCCGGCAGAGCCGGGCGATCGACTCCGGCGCTGCCCAGGAGTGGGCGCGGACCTTCACCGCGGACGGTGAATTCCACTCGCCGACCTATCCGGACCCGGTAGTCGGCACGGCTGCCCTGACCGAGTTCGCGGCCGAATTCGATCGCGCGGCCCGTGTGGCCGGCGAGCGCCGCAGGCATGTCCTGAGCAACCTTCTGGTCGAGCGGGTCGACGCGCGGACCCTCGCGGTGAGCGCCTATCTGCAAGTGGTCACCACCCGCATCGGGGGCGAGGCCCGGCTCGCGCGTGTCACCACGATCGACGATCGGCTCACCCTCGTCGGCGACGACTGGAAGATCACCCGCCGCGCGGTCGAGCGGGACGACGCGCCGCGCTGAAAACCCTTCTGCCCCCGATTATTTCGAAGGAGAACACCCATGGCGACAGCAACCGGAGCCTCGAACCCGGGCCGGGTCGAGCACGATCGGATCGAGGTCGTGCACCCCGACATGGTGGGCAAGGCGGCGGTCGTGACCGGCGCCGCACGCGGAATGGGCGCGGTGTTCGCGGCCGGACTCGCCGCCCGCGGCGTGGACGTGCTGGGCGCGGACATCAACGACGAGCAGATGACGACCACCGCCGCCGCGATCGACGCCGACCTCGCGAACTCGGGCGTCGAGAAGCCGGGTCGCGTGCTCGCCGCGCGCGTCGACGTGACCTCCGCCGACGACCACGAGGCGCTGGCCCAGCGCGCGGTCGCCGAGTTCGGGCGACTGGACTTCTGGATCAACAACGCGGGCATCTTCCCGTTCGCCGAGGCACAGGACATCTCGCCCGAGCAGATCGCCGCGGTACTGGACGTCAACGTGGAGGGCGTGCTGTTCGGCGCGCAGGCCGCCGCGCGGCACATGCGTCCGGGCGGTGCGATCGTCAACATGTCCTCGGTGTCCGCGGTGCGGGTGCGCCGCGGCCGGGGCGCGTACTGCACCTCCAAGGCGGCCGTCGCGCATCTGACCGAATCGCTCGCGGTCGAACTGGGAGACAAGGGAATTCGGGTGAACTCGATCGCCCCCGGCTATATCGATACCGAGATGACCCGGTGGGTGCGCGAGGATCCGGCGGCGCTCGCGCACGCGCTCGACGTCGTGCCGCTGCATCGGCTCGGCTCGCCCGAGGAGGTCCTGGGCCCGCTGCTGTTCCTGCTCTCGGACAGCGCCCGATACGTCACGGGACATTCCATCGCCGTGGACGGCGGGTCCCGGCATGTCTGAGTCGCGAAGCATCGAAACGTATCCCGACGTCGTGCTGATCACCGGCGCGGCGCGGGGTATGGGCGCCAACCACGCGCGGGCGCTGGCCGCGCGCGGTGTGCACGTCTGCGTGGCCGACATCATCGACACCGTCGAGGTGATCGACGAGATCGAAGGTGCCGGCGGCAGCGCCTCGGCCCACCGGCTGGATGTCGCCGATCCGGCGGCCTGGGCCCGCGTGATCGACGAGATTCGTTCCGGCCCAGGAACTCTCGGTGGGTTGATCAACAACGCCGGCATCTCGCGCCGCCTGGAATTCATGGACACCCCGGACGAGATCTGGGAGCAGACCATGCGGATCAACTTGTTCGGCCCGTTCTACGGAATCAAGGCCGCGGCGCCGCTGATGCGCGAGAGCGGTGGTGGCGCGATCGTCAACATCTCCTCCATCGCGGGTCTGATCGGATATTTCTCACCGGCCTACTCGTCGAGCAAATGGGGTCTGACCGGACTGTCGAAATCGGCGGCCGGAGATCTCGCGAAATGGGGGATCCGGGTGAACTCGGTGCATCCGGGCCTGGTAGGCACGGATCTGGTGCGGGGAGCGGACGAGTTCGTCGCGGCCTCGCTGCGGAGCATTCCGGCGGGCCGAAAGGCGACCCTGGACGATGTCACCGATGCGGTGCTGTTCCTGCTCTCGGACCGCTCCGGCTACATCACCGGCACCGAGGTCACCGTGGACGGCGGGCTGATCTCCAACGTCCTCTACCACCGCGTGCTCGCGGATGCGGAAGGAAAACTGTCATGAGCTAGGACTCCTGGGACGTCATCGTCGTCGGCGGTGGCGGCGCCGGACTGGCCGCCGCCGTGACCGCCGCCGAGCACGGCGCGACGGTGCTGCTGTTGGAATCGGAGACCGAACTCGGCGGTTCGACGCAACTGTCGGCGGGGTTGTTCACCGCGGCCGCGACCAGTGTGCAGCGCGCCCTCGGCATCGAGGACGACGCCGAGCGGTTCTTCCAGCACTACATGGACCTCAACCACTGGATGCTCAAACCGGGCCTGATCCGCACCTTCTGCGAACAGTCCGGACCGACGCTGGAATGGCTGATCGGCCTGGGTGTGGAGATTCCGGCCCGGATCTCCTCCAATGCCCACATGCCCGGTCTGTGCCAGGCCGGTGTGGAGGATGTCTGGCGTGGACACGTGCCGAAGGATCAGGGGTACGGCCTGATTCAGGTCCTGGACAAAGCGCGCCGGGCACACGGTATCGAGACCGTGCTGGCGACCCGGGCGCAGTCGCTGATCCGCGAAGACGGCCGCATCGTCGGCGTGGTCGCCGATGACGTCGAGGTGCGCGCGAATGCCGTGGTCGTCGCCAGCGGCGGCTTCGCCCGGGACGCGTCGCTGGTCGACGCGTACTTCCCTGCCGCGCGGGCGGCGGGGGAATCGCTGTTCGTGGTCGCGGCCCCCGGCAGCCGCGGCGACCACATCCGATTCGCCGAGGAAATCGGGTCGTCGGTGACCGGCCAGGGCTGGGGGCTGCTGCTGCCGACCGCCTACTTCCAGCGTCATCATCACTGGACCTCGGGATTTCCGCCGAAATCCCGGATCTACGTGAACGGCCTGGGGCGCCGGTTCATGGACGAGGACGCCTCCTACGCGGTCTCGACCGGGATCATGGCCGCCCAGCCCGGCGAGGTGTGGGCCGTATTCGACGAGACCGCGCGGCTGGGGCTGCCGTCGGGATACACCGATTGGATTCCCGAACGCATTGCCGCCGAGGCCGACGCCGGGCGGACGCTGCGCGCGCGAACGCTCACCGAACTCGCCGACCGGATGGGCGTGCCCGCCGAGGCGTTGACGCACACCGTGACGCGCTGGAACCAGCAACTCCCGCGCGGGAGTGACGAGGAATTCCTCCGCCATCGCACCCTGGCGAACAAGGGGTCCTCGGCCGATCCCGCTCCGATCGCCCAGCCGCCCTACTACGCGGTGCGGATGCTGCCCGCCGAATTGGTCTGCACCCATGCCGGTATGGAAATCGACAGCGCCGCAACGGTTCTGGACCGGAACGGTAATCCGGTGCCGGGCCTGTTCGCGGCGGGGGAAGCCGGCGCCGGAGTGCTCGGCCAACGTTATGTCGGCGGCGGAAACGCCGTCGCCAACGCACTCACCATGGGCCGGATCGCCGGCCGCAACGCCGCGCGTCTCGCGCGTCGTGGGACCTCCGCGGGCCGGGCACCGGCCGGAGTCTGATCGCATCGGGCCGGGCCCGATGGCAGCAAGGAATATCTCATGCACGGAATCGACACCCCCACATCGTCGTCGGACGCCGAATCCACTGCCGGACAAGGTAAGTCGATCGCCAAGGTCGTTCGCGCGGCCGTGGTCGGCACTGTCGTCGAGTACTACGACTTCGGTATCTACGGTTATATGGCGACCACCATCGCCGCGCTGTTCTTCGCCAAGGGCGATGACACCGCGGCGCTGCTGGGCACCTTCGCGACCTTCGCCGTGGCCTTCTTCCTGCGGGTGCCGGGCGGCATCATCTTCGGCCACGTCGGCGACAAGCACGGGCGCAAGCGCGCGCTGTCCTGGACCATCCTGCTGATGGTGGCCGCCACCGCGCTGATGGGATTGATGCCCACCTACCTGACGCTGGGCATCTGGGCCACGGTGGCCCTGGTCCTGGCGCGCTGCCTGCAGGGTTTCGCGGCGGGCGGCGAACTCGGCGGTGCGAACGCCTTCGTCTCCGAGTCCGCGCCGACCCGCCGGCGCGCCACCTATACCGCGATGGTCAACTCCGGGACCTACCTCGGCTCGCTCGTCGCGTCACTGATCGCGCTCGCGATGACCTCGCTGTTCACCAAGGACGAGATCCTGCACTGGGCGTGGCGTATCCCGTTCCTGCTGAGCCTGCTGATCGGCGGGGTGGGCATCTGGATCCGCAACAGTATGGAGGAGACGCCGCAGTTCGACGAGATGGCCAAGAAGGGGGAGACCAAGAAGGTGCCGATCATGGAACTGCTGCGCAGTTCCGGCGGGCCGCTGGTGAAGATCGTGTTCCTGGGCGCCTTCATCACCGGCGGTTACTACATCGCGTCGGTGTACGCCGCGACGTATCTGCAGAAGAGCGGTCATCAGTCGTCCTCGGTGGCGTTCCTGTCCACCTCACTGGCGCTGGTTCTCGGCGTTGCCACGCTGCCCATCGCCGGCGCCGCGGCCGACCGCTACGGCCGTCGGCCGGTGCTGATCGGCGGCAGTGTGGCCGGTGTGGTGCTCGGTGTGCCGATGTTCATGCTGATGGCCGGCGGCGGTGTGTGGCAGGCGATATTCGGGCAATCGGTGCTGTTCATCGCGGTGTCGGTGGTCAACGCGGCCTCATATGTGAGCTATGTCGAGATGCTCAAGGCATCGGTCCGCTACAGCGGTCTGGCATTGGGCAACAACATCACGAACATGCTGCTGGGCGGCACCGCGCCGTTCATCGCGACGTGGCTGATCGACGTCACCCGCAATAGTCTCGCGCCCGCGGGCTACTTCGTGTTCTGCGCTGTCCTCACCCTCGCGGCGGCGCTGTTCGTGCGGGAGACCAAGGGGATCGAGCTGGCGGTGGACTGAACCGGTTGTCACCGGATCCGGACCGGGCGTTCGTGAGGGGGCACCCGGTCCGGCGGCCGTATTTCCCAGTGGACGTGTCCCGGCGCATGGCGTGTGGGGGTGAACCGGCTCTTACCGCGCCCTTGATGTCGCTCTCGGCGGGTGTGTTCTCGGGGGTGCCCGTCGAAATACCAGGTGTTTCCGGCGAGGGATCTCGAGCGAGATCTCCGGCCGGGAGGTCGCATCACCCGGTGAACGCGCCGATCTCCCGAACCGCGTCCAGCAGCGGCTGCCGTGCGTTGCGGACGGTGTCCTCGTGATTCGTGACGATGTTGATCGCCGCGAGCCCGCCCCATCCGGGCAAGGGCGCGGCGATGGCGTGCGCCCCGGCGTTGAGTTCACCGTGGGTGACGACGAAGCCCTGCGCACGCGCGGTCGCGACCCGATCGGGCTCACCCGGTTGGGGCGGTCCGGCGGCGAGGGCGGCGACCCCGCCCGCACCGCGATCGAGCGGATCGCGATTGCCGAGGCGATAGGAGAATCGCGGGCCGTCGCTCGGCGGTTCGGCGACCAGGGTGGTGACCGCGTATCCCTCGGCCACCTCCACCAGTGATGCGGTGGCGTCGACCGTGCGGGCCAGGCGTTCGAGAACGGGCTGGGCCACCTCGCGCAGCCGCGGGCGGGCCAGGCCCAGCAGATCCGATACCGCCGGGCCGATCCGGTAGGCCCCGGCGTCGTCGCGCACGGCGAAACCGGTGCGCTGCAACGAGGTCAGCAATCGTGTGGTGATGGAGCGATGCAGTCCGCACGCCGTGACGACCTGTGCGGTGGTCAGACCGTCGGGATGACGGCTCAGCTCGACCAGTACCGCCAGGCCGCGTTCCAGCGTCTGCGCACCATCGTTCGGTTCTGCCCGTGTCACGGGGGCCATTGTTCTCTCTCCGTCCGTTCGCGCGATCTTCGGTCCTCGGGGCGGTGGATCGGCTGCTCGGCTTCGGTCGCGGTCGGGACGGCGGTCCGGCGTCGACGTGGTCGGGTCGTACCGGTTGTTCGACGGGCGAGTAGTTCGAGCACGGTCGCTCGCCGGGGGAGGTCGAGCGTCGAGTTATCCGGTAGTGGTCGAGGTGTTCAGTCGTCGAGCAGTCCGAGTGCGGCCAGGTCCTCGTAGGGTTCCACGACGCTGCACGAGCCGTAGGAGATGAACAGCGTTCTGGGGGTCGCGTCGGCGGTATCGCCGAGTGCGCCTGCGAGCGTTGCGGGATTCCGTTCGGCGAGAAGCGCTGTGAGCGTGTCGTTTTCGGCGTCGGCGAGTGCGGCGCGTGCGGCACCCAGCACGTTGAGGAAACCGTGCTGCTCGAATCCGGTTGCCGCGTCGGTGTGCCGGAGCGCATTGTGCAGTCCCGCAGTGCATTTGAACGGCGTGTCATGGCGCGCGGCGTCGCCGATCCAGGTCGCCAGTTCGGACTCGTCCGGGAACGCGTCGGCCTGGGTGCCGCCGGTGCGGAATTTCAACCGCAGGCCGTGCGCGGCGACGGCGGCGAGGACTTCGGGCCACTCCGGATGAGTCGGGCGCGGCACTTCGACATACGTCGTGATGTCCCGGCGATCGTGCTTCGCGATGGCGTCGACCTGCGGAGTCAGTGGCCGTGATCGGTCCAGTTTGACCTCCAGCGCCCGCACCGCCACGCGATGCCCGCCGGCCGTGCCGATCGTTTCGGCCACAGCGTCCGGGGTCGGGACCACGATGCTGACCGGCAGGGGTTCGGGAAACACCTCGGGCGTCGCCAGCCGTGCGGCGGCCGCGACGTCGCCGGTTCCGAGCACGAATGGGCCCACCAGCGCTTGCGGGCGCGAATTCCGATGTGCGGCATGGGCGATGACGGCCTCGGGCAGCGGCAGCGATCCCGGCGGATAGATCGCGGCATCGTCGACGAGGGCGGCAAACAGCTTCGGGATTGACATGGGTCACACTCTAGCGCAGTATGGTCGATAATAGGTCATCATATGACCGTTTATAGAACCCATTCTGTCGAGCATCGAGGTGAGCTATGGCGTACTACCGACGCGTGGGGGACGTACCGGGCAAGCGGCACACGCAATTCCGGGACAGCGCGGGTGCGCTCCGATACGAGGAGCTCATGGGTGAGGAGGGGTTCACCTCCGACTCCTCGCTGCTGTATCACCGCACGATCCCCTCGGCGATCGTGGGCAGTGAGGTCTGGGACCTGGGGGACCAGTCCACCCGGCCGAACCATCCGATGAAACCCCGTCACCTGCGGCTGCACGATCTGTTCGACGTCGGCGCGGCCGCCGGGATCGATGCGGTCACGGGCCGGCGGCTCGTCCTGGGCAACGGCGATGTGCGGATCGGCTACGTGGTGGCCGGCGCGGCGTCGCCGTACTACCGCAACGCGATCGGCGACGAATGTGTCTACGTCGAGTCCGGACAGGGGGTCGTCGAGACGGTGTTCGGCGTATTAGCTTATCGCACAGGAGATTTCGTCATCATTCCGCGGGCGACCACGCATCGGTGGGTGCCCGATACCGCCGAGGGGCCGAGCCGGTTGTACCCGATCGAGGGCAACAGCCACATCGCGCCGCCGAAGCGCTACCTGTCGCGTTTCGGGCAGCTGCTGGAGCACGCGCCGTACTGCGAGCGCGACCTGTGCGGGCCCCGGCAGCCGCTGCTCGTCGACGGTACCGATGTCGAGGTGCTGATGAAGCATCGCGGCGCGGACGGGATCGTCGGTACCCGCTTCACCTATGCCGATCACCCGTTCGACGTCGTGGGCTGGGACGGCTGCCTCTACCCGTACACGTTCAACGTCGAGGATTTCATGCCGATCACCGGCAAAGTCCACCAGCCGCCGCCGGTCCACCAGGTCTTCGAGGGCGAGAATTTCGTGGTCTGCGCGTTCGTGCCCCGCAAGGTGGACTACCACCCGCTGTCGATCCCGGTGCCCTACTACCACTCCAATGTCGACTCCGACGAGGTCATGTTCTACGTCGGCGGCGATTACGCGGCCCGCAAGGGCTCCGGCATCGGGATCGGCTCGGTGTCGCTGCATCCCGGCGGCCACGCGCACGGGCCGCAGCCGGGCGCGATGGAGGCGTCGATCGGCGTGCAGCAGGTCGACGAGCTGGCGGTGATGGTCGATACGTTCCGCCCGCTCGACCTCGGTGAGGCCGCCACCGCGAGCGACGACCGCGGCTATGCCTGGGCGTGGGCCGGACGGACGATCGAGTGAGCGCGAACGATCCGGAGCGTATGAACAAGCGAACTCGTGGAGAGGTGACCCGATGACCGCCGCCGAACGCCTGGCGACCGCAGGCTTCGACATCAACCATCTGCCGTACGGATCGTTCTCGACCGCCGAGTCCGGCCCGAAACTCGGTGTGCGCCTGGGTGATCACGTCTTGGGTGTGGCTGCGCTGCTGGGCCACGCCGGTGCCGCGCCCGATGACGTCGCGGCCACGAATGCCGCCAATCTCGACACGCTGCTCACCCGTGACCGGGCGGCCTGGGATCGGGTCCGTACCGGTGTGGTCCGGGCTCTGACCGATGCCACTGTAGCCGAAACCGTTGTCGCCGAGGCGATTCCGCTGTCGGAGGTAATGCTGCACCTGCCGTTCACCGTCGCCGACTACGTCGACTTCTACGGCAACGAGTTCCACGCCGCCAACGTCGGCCGGATCTTCCGTCCCGGACAGCCGCCGCTGACCCCGAACTGGAAGCATCTCCCCATCGGCTACCACGGCCGAGCGGGCACCATCGTCCCCAGCGGCACGGAAATCCCGCGCCCGAAAGGGCTTCGCCCCGAACCCGATGGGACACCCACCTTCGGGCCGAGCCGTCGCTTGGACATCGAGGTGGAGATGGGTTTCGTCCTGGGATCGGCTGTCCCGCAAGGGCAAGTGCCACTGACCGACGCCGACGACCACATCTTCGGCCTGACCCTCACCAACGACTGGTCCGCCCGCGACATCCAGGCCTTCGAATACGTCCCTCTGGGCCCGTTCCTGGCCAAATCCTTCGCCACCTCGATATCCGTCTGGGTGACTCCCCTGGCCGCGCTCGACCGGGCGCGCACCGCCCCGCCGCCACGAGACACACCCCTGGCACCCTACCTGGACGACTCCGCCACTCCCGCCTGGGCTTTCGACATCGAGGTCGATGTCATCCTCAACGGTGAAGTGGTCTCCACCGCCCCCTACGCCACGACCTACTGGACCGCGGCCCAGATGCTCGCCCACATGACCGTCAACGGCGCAGGCCTGCGTCCGGGCGACTTCTTCGCCAGCGGCACCATCTCCGGTCCCCGGCCCGACCAACGCGGCTCCTTCCTCGAAATCACTTGGGGCGGAACCGAACCCCTGTACCTGTCCGACGGCACCGAAATCTCGTTCCTCCGGGACAACGACGAAGTAACCCTCCGAGCCCGAGCCGCCGGGGCCGACGGCACAACCCTCATTCTCGGCGAAACCACCGGACGCATATTGCCTTCTCGCTGAACGGTTTTCGTGATCTCGCCGAGCGCGGAACCCGGCTGCAGTTCCGGGCGGATGTGCCCGATACCTTCCGCCTCGGCGAAACCGATGCTTGCGTATTACCTTTTCGCTGAATGGGTTTCGTGATACCGCCGGGGCGGAACCCTGCGTCAGCTAAGGGGTCGGATGTGCCCGATCGGGTCACATCGTGAGGACCATGCGGTAGCGGGCGCGTCCCTGTTCCATATCCGCATAGGCTTCGGCGGCCCGCTCCAACGGAAGTTCCTGGGTTCGGGCCCGCACGCCGGATCGGACCGCGAAGTGCATCGTTTCCTCGACATCGCGGGCGGTTCCGGACGGGTGGCCGACAATGCTCAGTCCCGCGGTGATCAACTGCATCGGGCTGATCGGCAGTGGGTCTGCCGTGACGCCGATGGTGATCAGTTCACCGCGCGGCGTGAGTCCGCCGACCGTCTGGGCCATGGCCTTGCTGCTGGCCGCGGTGCCGAGGACGACGGCCGCACCGCCCAGTCGGCGCAAGGCGTCGCCGACGTCCTCGGCGTTCGAATCGATGTAGTGGTGGGCACCCAGCTCACGGGCATCCTCGGCCTTACCCGCTCCGCGAGCGATCGCGATCGTCTCGAAGCCCATCGCACGAGCGAACTGGACGCCGAGGTGCCCGAGCCCGCCGATGCCCAGGATCGCGACGCGGTCGCCGGGCGTCGCCCTGCTCTCGCGAAGCGCGTGGAAGGTGGTGACTCCGGCACAGCCCATCGGCGCGGCCTCCGGCAGCGAAAGGCCGTCCGGGATGCGGGCCAGCGCGTTGGACGGCACCGTCACCGACTCGGCGTATCCGCCGGGGTAGTGCCAGCTGGGGACCTGCATATTCGCGCAGTGGATGAAGTCGCCCTTGCGGCACGGAACGCATACGGCACAGTTGCCGCCGAACCAGCCCACCGCGACCCGGTCGCCGACGGCGAAGTTGTCCACCCCCGCCCCGACTTCGGCGATGGTTCCGGCGATCTCGTGCCCCGGCGTCAGCGGCCAGGACAGCCCCGGAAATCCGCCACCGACGAACGCCCGGTCGGTACCGCAGACCCCGCACGCCGCCACTTTGATGCGCACATGGTCGCGAGCCGGTGACGTCGTATCGACATCGGCCAGTTTCAGCGCCTCACCGGCGGATCGGACGTGAACAGCCTGATGAGTGGACATCTACAATCCTCGCTTTCCTCGGGGAACTGGTAGGCCTTCGAGGAGCGGCGGGCGTCGGCGGAGGGACCGGATTACCGAACTCCCGAAGGACGTGGTGTTACTCGGCAATGCGGGTTGACAGTTGTTCCTGGACGATTATCCGCCGGCGGACCGCATCGGCCGCAGGTTCCGCGTCCTGTGCCGAAAATGAGCTCGTGACCTCGTTGTCGCCGGATCGCCGTGTCAACCGCCCGGTGAGCGTCCGCCGCACGGATCACGTGAAAGACTGGTCGACAGGAAGCGCCACAGGTTCGACGTAACGGCAGCGGGATCTTCCGGCAGGCTCGGAGGGACCTCTGCCCCGCCAGGTGAAATCTGCATCAGGAGCTACCGTGAGACGATCAATCGCGGCGATCGCCGCAGCAATCACACTGACCGGGCCGGGAATCGGCGCCGCGAACGCGAGAAGCAACGAACCAGCGGTCGGCCCCGGAACCTCGATCGGGCTGTGCACCATCACCACCGCCGGCCACGACGCTCACGGCAACGCGGTTGCGCTCACGGCCGGACACTGCATGCTCGGCGGCGGCGAGACGGTCTATGCGCTCGGCATCGGGAAGATCGGCCACTACGCCACCTGGAGCTCGAAATGGGCGCCGCTACAGTCCGACGGTTCCGACGACTGGGCAGTTATCGCGCTGGACCGAGGTGTGCGCGTCTCGGCCGTGGCGCCGAACGGTGCGAAACTCGATCACTTCGCTACGCCGGTGGTCGGCCGGCGAATGACCAAGTACGGCCAGATCAGCGGCACCACCACAGGCACCCTCGCGGTGATCGCCAACAACGTCCTGGAGTCCGGCACCGCTTCGCTCGTAGGCGATTCGGGCGCCCCCGCCTACCAGGGGACCGGGATCGTCGGACTCATGTCGGTCATCACCCCGCTCACGCCCGCCCACCTGTTCTGGTACTCCGGTATCGCGGGCATCCTGCGCGAGCTGAACTCCCGGCCCGGCGCCGTCGGCTACGGATTCACGATCGGATGAGCTTGTGTGAGTGGGGATTTCCCGCTGAGCCGAGGGTGGCGGATGTCATTGCGGGGCTGTCGGTGTGTCCCGAGTCGTCGATGATCTCTAGTTCGGCATCGGGCCGGACTGGGGCGAGTTCCCCCTGGTTCCACTGGATCCGATTGCCGTCGCCGACATCCAGCGGTCCCGACTCATATGGCTTGATCACGGAAACGGTTGTCGCGCTTCGGGAAGGGACGCAATCCGCAACGGTGGTCGTGCGGCTGCGGTGTGCGCAGCGATCGGAGTGACGTGGCCGCGCTGCGCCCGGAGCCCGGGGCGAGGCGAGGCGGCATTGCCCTGGTAGATGCGGCGACTCTTGACAACCTACAACCGATTGGTTGTATATTATTCCCGTGACCGAGTCGGACGAGGAGGACAGGGCCGACGCTCTGTTCCACGCGCTCGCCGACCGCACCCGGCGCGACATCATGCGCCGGGTGCTGGCCGGAGAGCATTCGGTCTCCGCTCTCGCCGCGAAGTACGACATGAGCTTCGCGGCAGTGCAGAAGCACGTCGCCGTCCTGGAGAAGGCCGGCCTGCTCAGCAAGCGGCGCGATGGTCGCGAGCAGTTGGCCAGCGGCGATGTGACTGCAGTGCGATCGGTGGCGTCCATGCTCAGCGAATTGGAGCAAGTCTGGCGTGGCCGCATCGCGCGCATCGACGAGCTGATCGCATCCGACCCCCCACCGCGCCACAGTCAGAAGGAGTAACAATGCCCGTCATCGACGTCCAGCACGACCTGGACTCCCGCACCTTGACCATCACCGCCGAATTCGCCGCCGCGGTGCAGCGGATCTGGCAGATCTACGCCGACCCGCGTCAGCTGGAAAAGATCTGGGGCCCACCGACATACCCGGCAACCGTCGTCGACCACAACCTCACCCCCGGCGGCCTGGTGACCTACTTCATGACCAGCCCGGAGGGCGAGAAGTTCGCCGGCTACTGGAAAGTCACGGCCGTCGACGAGCCGCACAGCTTCTCGTTCGAGGATGGATTCGCCGACCTGGATTTCAACCCGAACACGGATCTGCCTGTCTCCCAGAACCTTTACACGTTCACCGAACAAGACGGCCGAACCCGCGCCGTATACGCGAGCACCTACGAAACCGCGGAAGGGCTGCAAAAGGTCCTGGAGATGGGCATCATCGAGGGCGCCAGCGCCGCGATCGGCCAGATCGACGACTTCCTCGCCGCCTGACCCCCGGACAGCCGGTCGCGCAGCGAAGCTCTACGCGGCCGGCGCTATCGCGGGCCGGTGTTCCGATCATTGGCGAGTAAATACGAAAGCCGTTGAGTTCCAGCTCATCTCGGGCATGAACTCTACGGCTGTTTTTCTTGTGCCTCGTGACATGTCGTGCGGTCGAGCGGACTCGGACTTCGGGCGAGGAGCCGAAGTACTCGCGCAGCGGATCGGTGTATGCCCGATGCTGTCGGCCGGTCGCAAAGCCCAGCAACGGGCGAGATCCGTACAGGTCGTCGCCGTGCTGCCCTCAGCAGGTGCCGTTCTGCACCGGATAGTGGATGACGACCGCACCACCGGTGGCGTAGTTGGCGACATCGGCAGTTACCTGCCGGCCCTGCGGGGACTCCCTCGCCGCGGTCATTGCCGCAGCGTCAGCGAACTCGGCCTCGAAAACCGCGAAGTACGGCGTCTGTCCCTGCGTCGCCGCCACTTCGAAGCTGTAGCGATACGCGAGCAGGCCGGGCATGCGCGCGACCAGCGGGAGGTGATTGTTCACGTAGTAGTCGCGGAAGTGGTCGGGATCTGCGGGCTCGGGATACAGGACCATCAGCTTGTGCATGACAACCTCCGTTCGGCGGCGAGCGACCGTCACACCCGGAGTGCGCGATCAACGCGAAGTGGACGGTAGATCAGACTCCACGCCAAGATCAAGTGCATTTCGGATGAGCCGATCATCGGACCGGCGACCCGGCAATTCGGCGCCACGAACGCACTCATCTGCCGCATGGCGCGCCGACCGAACCGGCCAGTGGCGGCGCCGACAGAACGACCGAGCCCCCGCCTGGACGCCGGATAGGCGCTCAACAGAGTCTCTACGAGCAGCGATATATGTGCTTCCTGACTCCTTCTCAGACGCGGATCCGCTTCCGAACTCGACCCCCTGACATCGATCACCGGGCCTGACGTTGGCCGACCGAGCTGCGCTGGGTCTCAACCACACTGTCATGCCGATGAGCATGCGTTGTACCGATCGTTTCCGAGGGGCCATTGTGCTGTCCGAAGCTGCTCAACGGGCGTCTGGTGGAATCGCCCAGAGTCGATCGGCGTCGCCCGCGTCGAGCCGACCTCGATAGACAGCGAGTTTGTGGTCGATGAGCTCGAGGTTTTCTCGAAGCTCGGTAAGTTTCGCGATCACATCGGCGCGGTGGGCTTCGAGCAGGTCCAGTCGTTGCTGCTCATTACCGTGGCCGGTGGCGACGAGCTGTGCATAGCGCCGGATGGTCTTGATGGGCATGCCGGTAGCCCGCAGCTTCGTGCATACGGTGATCCAATCCAGATCGAGTTGCCGGTACCGGCGACGACCGCTGGAAGTCCTGTCGATGGTGGTGACGACCAGACCGGCGCGTTCGTAATAGCGCAGCGTGTGCACACTGACCCCGGTGCGGCGGGCGGCCTCGGCGATGCTCACGCCGACCTGCGGATTCGATTGGGCGGATTCGGGTCTCGATTGCGGTTTGACTTCGAGCACGCTCTAAATTCTAACGTCGCGGTATGACAACAACATTGATCACCGGGGCCAACAAGGGGCTCGGCTACGAGACAGCCCGCCGACTCGTTGCGGCGGGCCATACCGTCTACATCGGCAGCCGGGATGTCGACCGCGGTCGCAGCGCCGCCGAACAGTTGGGCGCGCGGGCCGTTCAGCTCGATGTCACCGACGATGCGTCCGTACTTGCCGCAGCCGAGACCATCGAGGCAGACGGTGGGCTCGACGTGCTGGTCAACAATGCCGGCATCGCGCCGGAATGGACGGCCCCCGACGCCATTGTCGGCGCTGGCGAGGTGACCGCGGAGTTGATGCGAAAGACGTTCGAGACCAACGTTTTCGGCATGGTCCGCGTACTGCACGCGTTTCTGCCACTGCTGCAGCGCTCCGCCGCGGCGGTGGTGGTCAACGTCAGCAGTGGGCTGGCATCCCTGACCCGGGCCTCCATCGAAGGCACAGCGGCACACGCCTACCCCGGCATCGCCTACCCGGCATCCAAGACCGCCGTCAACGCCATCACCCTGCGCTACGCAAACGCGTTCCCCACCATGCGGATCAACGCCGTGGAGCCCGGATTCACCAGCACCGACCTCAACGCCGGAACCGGCACGCAAACCGTCGAGCAGGGCGCCGAAATCATCGTGCGCATGGCCCGAATCGACAAAGACGGCCCTACCGGCGGATACTTCGACGCCGAAGGCACCGTCCCATGGTGATCGAAAAGCCGCGTCGAAGCGGAACCCGACCGCTATCGACTCCCATCGCTGCACGTCGAACGCCCTGCTCGCGTTCCGAAGCCGGATAACTCATGCACGCAATCCATTGATCCGACCGATGCCGGCAGCGACCCGAGACCGCCGCTCTGGCCGCATCACCTAGCTCGCTCTAGTGAGCTCGAGGGCGCGCTCATGCCGTTGAGCGCGCGATTACCGAGCTGATTATGTTGGGTTCCAAGTGATTTGCGGATGTACCGGGTCGTGGCGAGCGTGGGTCGCGGTGGGTGGTCAGAGTACGGTGTCGGCGAGTCGTCGGTGGTCGTCGAGTTGGTCGGTGCCGGGCATGAAGAACAGTTCGTCGGCGCAGATTCGGGCGAAGGCGTCGTTGGTGGCGCGGATGGCGTGCGGTGAGGTCAGCACGCCATCGGTGATGTCTGCCGCATGGCCGCCCAGGAAGGCGGGGTAGCGGTGGACACCGGCTCGTGCCTGGTCGGGGCGGTGGCCGCCCATCGGGGCACGACCTCGGGAGGTAGATCCGCCACGGTATTCGGCAGCGCGATTCCGATGCGCATCACGCCGCCGCTGCGTCGAGCTGTCGCGCTGCCCGCCGTGCCGCCCGCCCGCCCAGCCGGCGTTTCGCCGCGCGCGGGACGACCGCGAGAACGCCGAACAGCACCGAGAACCGCCGGGTGGGGATCACGACCGGACGCCCCCTGACCGCGCCGGTGAGCGCGGCGACAGCGACGTCGTCGGCGGTGATCCACAGCCACGACGGGATCCGGCGCAGCTCGCGCATGCCACCGGACAACTCGGTGCGGGCGAATCCGACGATCACGGCGGTGACGGTGACGCCGCGGTCGCGGACCTCCTCGTGCACCGACTCGGAGAAGCTGTTCACGAACGCCTTGGTGCCGGCGTAGGTCGCCATCCGCGGCCACGGCTGCAATCCCGCACCGGAGGACACGTTGACGATCGTGCCGCCGCCCGCGGCCACCATCGCGCCGACCGCGGCGTGTGTCAGCCGCATCAACGCGGTCACATTCAGGCCGATCACGGCTGCCTGATCGTCGACCGACAGCCGGGCAAAGGCTCCCATATGCGCGTGACCGGCGTTATTGACCAGCAAGTCGATCGGTTCTCCGGCGGTCAACCGGGCCTCGACCACCGCCACCCCGGCCGGATCGGTGAGATCGGCGTCGAGGATCTCGACCTGCACCCCGTAGGTGTCGCGGCATTCCCCGGCGATGACGCCGAGTCGCTCACGATCGCGTGCCACCAGAACGAGATCGACGCCGTCGGTGGCGAGCCGGCGGGCGATCGCCGCACCGATCCCGCGGGATGCGCCGGTCACCAGAGCCCGCTTCCATCTAGACATGGTGTCAAGATATGACGGTGTAGACAGTGTGTCAAGATGGTGGTGTGCCCCGGAAGCGGACCGAATTCGATCGTGCGGAGAAGGTCGAGCAGATACTCGACCGCGCGGCCACGCTGCTGCGCGAGGGCGGCTACGACGAGCTGAGCATCAACCGGGTCGCCTGCGACATCGGCGTGGCCCGCGCCGCCGTGTACTGGTACTTCCCGTCTCGGGACGAGTTGTTCGTCGCCGCGTGTGCGCGCGTGTTCGCCTCCGCGTTCGCCGATCCCCCCGCGGGCGCGGACCATCGGCGCCGCATCGAATGGGGTATCGCGCGGTTCGCGGACGTGTACGGAATCTATGCCGCACTACTGGAGCGGGCGCCCGTCGCCCCCGCCGCACATGACCTGCTCGACACCGTCCAACGCGACATCTGTGCCCGCCTGGAACAAATCCTGGCACCACGCATCCCGCAGGATCGGCTGCACGACACGGTCGAAACACTCGTCATCTTCATCGAGGGACTCCTCGGCCGCCGCCTGCCCGCCGCCCAGCGCAACCGACACCTGTCGTTCGCGCTCGACCGACTACTCGACGCCACACCGTGACAATCCCGCGGGAATGTCCTGTATTGCCGCATACCGAGCGGTCGAGGTCGGCCATCGCACCGCGCCGGCGAAACGACTGAGCCCCCCTCAGTAGACGCTCTGCCAGCAGCGATACTTCGCAGACGCTGATCCGCTATACGTTGAAGCGGAACTCGACGACGTCCCCGTCGTGCATGACGTAGTCCTTGCCTTCCATTCGCACCTTGCCGGCGGACTTGGCGGCGGACATGGAGCCGGCTTCGATCAGGTCGTCGTAGGCGACGATTTCGGCTTTGATGAAGCCGCGTTCGAAGTCGGTGTGGATGACGCCGGCGGCTTTGGGGGCGGTGTCGCCCTGGTGAATTGTCCAGGCGCGGGCCTCTTTCGGGCCTGCGGTGAGGTAGGTCTGGAGGCCGAGGGTGTGGAAGCCGGCGCGGGCCAGGGCGTGCAGGCCGGGTTCGGTTTGGCCGATGGATTCCAGGAGTTCCAGGGCGGACTCGTCGTCGAGTTCGAGCAGTTCGGCTTCGACCTTGGCGTCGAGGAAGACCGAATCCGCCGGAGCGACAGCGGCTTTCAGCTCGGCGACGCGGGCGGAGTCGGTGAGGATCGACTCGTCGGCATTGAAGACGTAGAGGAAGGGTTTGGTGGTGAGCAGCGAAAGTTCCTTCAGCAGTTCGGCATCCACCTTCGAGCCCGCCGCGAAGAGGGTGGTGCCGTCGTTCAGGACCTCCTGGGCGGCCTTGGCGGCGTCGGCGACCGGTTTGCGGTCCTTCTTGACCTTCGCTTCCTTCTCCAGGCGCGGGACGGCCTTCTCCAGGGTCTGCAGGTCGGCGAGGATCAGTTCGGTCTCGATCACCTCGATATCGGCGGTCGGGTCGACCTTGCCGTCCACGTGCACCACGTCGTCGTCGGCGAACACACGCACCACCTGGCAGATGGCGTCGGCCTCGCGGATGTTGGCCAGGAACTTGTTGCCCAGACCGGCGCCCTCGGACGCGCCCTTCACGATGCCCGCGATATCGACGAACGACACCGTCGCGGGGACGACGCGTTCGGAGGAGAAGATCTCGGCGAGCTTGTCCAGCCTCGGATCCGGCAGCGGCACCACGCCGACGTTCGGCTCGATGGTGGCGAACGGATAGTTCGCGGCCAGCACGTCGTTCTTGGTCAGCGCGTTGAACAGCGTCGACTTTCCGACGTTGGGCAGGCCGACGATTCCGAGGGTGAGACTCACGAGAACAGGAGTCTACGCGGCGGCAGCGCGCGCTGTTGCCCCAGGTAGATGATTGTGGATGCTCATCCCAGGTAGGCGATGACGGCGTTCGCGATCACCGTGGCGATTCGGGCGCGCCCCTGCGGAGATTCGAGCACGGCCGCATCTCCGGGATGACGCATATTTCCGCATTCGACCAGCGCGGTCGGGCGTTCGGAGAGGTTCAGGCCGGACAGATCGCCGCGCGGGTCCAAGCCGTGCGAGCCGACGTACGTGGAAGGCGTGAAGCCCGCCGCGGCGAAGCTGTCGCGCAGGGTGGTGGCCAAGCGGATCGACGGCTCACCCTGGGCGGGATTGAGCGGCGGTGCGGAATAGGCGACGTGGAAGCCGTGCGAATTCGCGCCCGGTGAGCCGTCGGCGTGGATCGAGACCACCGCCGCGGCATCGCCCCGATTGCCGATGGCGGCGCGTTCGTCGACGCACGGTCCGACGCCGGAGTCGTCGGGACGGGTCATGATCACGGTGAAACCCTTGGCGGACAACGTATCTCGGACTCGCGTCGCGACATCCCAGTTGAACGCATGTTCCGGATAGCCGTCCAGTGCGGCGGTTCCGGTGGTGTTGCACGCCTTCATCCCGCCCCGGCCGTCGCGGACCTGCCGGTTGATCGCGGCCGAGTGGGTGGCGTTGCCTCCGTTGTGCCCAGGATCGAGGACGATCACGCGGCCCGCCCCGACGGGAGCCGGTGCGGTGGAAGTATCGGTGACCGGCGTGGGCGTCGGAGCCGGGCGCTGCGGGGTCGTGCCCGTGGAACCCGAGCCGCAGGAGGTCAGCAACACCGCGCAGGCCGATAATGCGGTCGCGCCGTAGCGACGACGATTCATGTGTTCACCGTGCCACACCCCGGCGGCTGGGCCGAGTGCCGCGGTCGGCATGGCTCGAATGGGACACGCGGCGTAGCTCCCGCGTTCCGTAGTCGGTTCCGGGGGGCGAAGAGCCTGGCTCAGCGCGATTCGTCGGGTGTCAAACCCTGCACATACACCGCATTGCCGTAGAAACCCGCGGGTTGTTCGGCGAGTAGGTCGAGGAAGCGCTGGGTCACTGCTTGAACCGGCTCCGAGCGGGTGGTCGTGTCGTGCGCTTGCTTGTCGGTCCACAGTTCGGTCACCCAGATCGCGTCGGGTTCGTCCAACCCGGTGTTGATGCTGTACGTGAGCAGGCCGCTGTCGCTGCCGCCGGCGCGTGCGGACTCCTTGATCAACGCGATCACCTCTTCGCGACGACCGGGCAACGCGGTCATCCGGCCGCAGACACTGAACAAGTTCGGACTGGACACGCGCTCGCCCTTTCGTCGGATCGCCCCTCGCGCTCAGCCTACTGTTTCCCTCGGCAAGGTCGGTGTCACAAGCGTTTTCGCAGGTCGCGCGGGCACAAGACGGCCGTTGCGGCCCGGATGGAGGCACCGGTACCGAGGGATGATTCGCCGGAGACGATCACAGCGCATGCGCCCTCTGACGCGGTGGCCCCGCGAGATCGATTGCGGCAGAGGCGGGAACGTGGTGGGCGCGTCACCCGGGGTGCGGTTCGCTCACCTGTTGGTCCACCCGGGATTGCGGCCCAGGTGGCGGAGCAGGCGATCGGCTGGGGTGTCGGATGGCTTGGCCGTGACGGTGTCGGCAAATCCCCCCTGACGCAATGGATCTGTGAGATCGGTTGCAGTAGAAGCGTAAATGCGGAGGGCGTGTTCGTCGTGGTGCGGTTCGCTCACCTGTTGGTGCACCCGGGATTGCGGACCAGGTGCGGAGCAGGCGATCGGCCAGGGAGTCGGATGGCTCGGCCGTGACGGTGTCGGCGAATGCGCCCCCGTGACGCAGTGGCTCCACGAGATCGGTTGCAGTAGAAGCGTAAACGTGGAGGGCGTGTTCGTCGGGTGCGGGTCGCTCAGGCGTTGGTCCAGCCGGGATTTCGGCCCAGGTGGCGGAGCAGGCGGTCGGCCGGGGTGTCGGACGGCTCGGCCGGGACGATGCCGGCGAATGCGCCCCATTGACGCAACGGTTCCACGAGATCTGCTGCGGCGGTGAGGAAGTAGTCGGCATGCTCGTCGGTGAGTGACGGCTTCAGGCCGATTGCGATGGCGATGTCCCAGGCGTGCACGGCTGCGTCCATGGCGCACATGACTGCGGCGACGGGGGTGGGCAGTTCGCCGTGGGGCAATGGCGTGGGGACCGATCGAGTCTCGTCGGAGACGGTGGCCCAGGCCGCGGCCGATTCTTCCAGGGCCGCGGCGATCAGCGCCGCCGGATCGTCGAGGGTGCCGGACGGCGCGAACGGGTCGTACGTCGGGCCGGGGCCGACGCCGAGAGCTGCGGCGTAGGCGCGCTGGTCTGCGGCGGCGTGCTGAACAACCTGTGCCACAGTCCATTCCGAGCACGGTGTGCTCGCGCTCAGATGCTCGTCCTTCATCCCGGCGACGGCGCCGGCGAGGGCGCGATGCGAGGTCGCGAGGACCTCGCGCCACACCGGGGCGAGAGTTTCGGTCGAGTCGGTGTCGATGTGCTGGGCGCTGGTCATCGTGATCTCCGTTTTCGCTGGTCTTTCCTGGCGTTGAACCCAGGTTATGACCCCATTAGGCTGATTTCGTTCCTAATTCGACGGCCCGGGTGAGGAGTTCGATGTGACGGCGACCACATGCACGTTGCGCCTGCTGTCGCTGCTGCAGGACCGCAGCTACACCGGACGTGAACTGGCCGAACGTCTCGGCGTCACCGATCGCACCCTGCGCCAGGACATCAGCCGGCTGCGCGAGCTGGGTTATCCGGTGCACGCCGGACGCGGTGCGGCGGGCGGCTATCGCCTCGGCCAGGGCAGCACGATGCCGCCGCTGCTGCTGGACGACGACGAGGCGGTCGCGGTGGCCGTCGCGATCGGGCTGGCGCAGGACGGATCCACCGGCATCGCCGACATCGGTGACAATGTGGCGAGGGCACTGGCGAAACTGGACAGGATTCTGCCGAAACGCTTGCAACGCAAGGTGTCAGCGCTGCGCGGTGCCACCGAGATCGGTCCCGCCGTGACCGGATCGCGCGAGCCGGACGCCCCGGTGCCCGCGCGGACCCTTGCCACCGTGGCCGCGGCCGTGCGTGCCGGACGCACCCTGCGGATCGACGATCGCCAGGTCGAGCCGTATCGGCTGATCAACTGGCAGCGGCGGTGGTATCTCGTCGGCTACGAACTCGAAATCCATTGCTGGCGTGCGTTACCCGTCGCCGCCTGGCGCAATGTCGAAGCGACCGAACGATATTTCGCAGCGCGGCCTTTGCCCGAGGACGATCTGGTCGCCTTCGTCCTGCGCGAGATCGCTTCGGCCGGTTGGCGAGTCCACGCTCGCGTTACCGTGCTCGCTCCCGCCGAAACGGTCATCGCGCGGATCAATCCGACCGTCGGCGTCGTCGAGCCGATCGACGACGACTCCTGCGTGCTGCTGACCGGCGCGGATACGCTCGAGACGATCGCGATCTATCTGAGCATGCTGATGCTGGATTTCCGTGTCGACGGTCCGCCGGAACTGGTGGCGCACATCCGGGCGCTGGCGCACCGCTACGCGGCAGCCGTCCCGCGGGCGTGAGGTCCGAAAACTATCCGCACACAGGGGTTTTGCGACCCACCGGACGACACGCGAGCAGCGGCGCGGAATTTACACTCAGCCTGTGATGCGGTCGGCCAACGTTCCGTTATCGTTCAACTCACTATCCGATGCTGCTGCTGGCGCGCCAGAGCTGGTTCGTCGATCCGGAGCGTTCTGGCCGGTGCGGCGGCACCTGTCCGACGTGTGCCGGAGACCTTTCCGAAAGATCGAGGGGACGTGCCCGCACTCGTTACTCTCACCGGTCGCCTGGTGCGACTGGAACCGCTTGCGCCCCATCACGTCCTGGGCCTCGCCGCGGCGGGAGCCGGGGATCGCGACGCGTATGCGTACACGCCCGTGCCGCATGGCCCGCAGGAGGCCGCCGACTATGTCGCGCAGGCCGTGGCCGCGCACGCCGCCGGGTCCGGACTGGCGTTCGCGATCGTGTCCGCCGTGGACGATCGGGTGCTCGGATCGACCAGATTCACCAGGTTCGACTACTGGCAGGGGCCGATGGTCTGGCCGGTCGTGCACGGGGTGCCGTCCGGCGATCCGTTGCTGGCGACACCCGACGCGGCCGAGATCGGCAATACCTGGCTGTCGCCGCAGGCGCGCGGGGCGGGGATCAACCTGGAGTCGAAGCTGTTGATGTTGACGCACGCCTTCGAGGTGTGGCGGGTGTGCCGCATCGCTCTGCGGGCCGATGTGCGAAATACCCGCTCCCGCATGGCGATCGAGCGGCTCGGAGCAACCAGCGACGGGATTCGGCGCGCCCATTCCCGGGGTTTCGACGGCGAAGTCCGCAGCACCGCCTTCTATTCCATCCTGGACGAGGAATGGCCGGCCGTGCGTGCCACCATCGGACGCGAACTCGACGGCGGCCCGCAACTGCTCAACGCCTGATCGCCGCGGCTAGCGGGCCGTGACGAATCCCTGCGAGACCATCCAGTTCCGGGCGACGACGGCCGGTTCGGCGCCGTGCAGGTCGACCTGACCGTTGAGTTCGGTGATGGTCTCGTTGGTCAGCACGCGGGAGATCGGCGCGAGCACCTTCGCCACCTGCGGGTGCGCGTCGGCGAAGGACTTCCGCATCACCAGTGCCGCATTGTATTTCGGGAAGAAACCGAGATCGTCGTCGAGCAGATGCAGGTTCAGCGCCTTGATGCGGCCGTCGGTGGTGTCCACCGAGCCGAACTCGCAGGTGTTGTTCGCGGTCGCGGGATAGACCAATGCGTCCTGCATGAGCTGCTTGTGCGCCTTGCCGACATCGATGCCGTATTTCGCGGCCATACCCGGGTAACCGTCCGGGCGCACACTGAATTCGGTACCCAGACAGGTCGGGCCGATACTCGAATCGGTATCGACCAGGTGCGCGTAGTCCGACAACGTCTTCGCGCCGGTCTTGTCCGCACCCGCAGCGTTGACGACCATGGCATAGGTGTTGTTCATCGGCGCGAGATCCGCCCACACCATGCCGTTCTTCGCCAGATCCTCGTCGCGCACGGCCTGAAATTGCTTGTCGGAGTCTGGAATCGGGTGCTCGTTGCCCAGATAGTTGATCCAGCCGGTGCCGGTGTAGTCGTAGGCGATGTCGACCTGCCCGTGCAACTGGGCGTCCCGCAGACTGTTGGATCCGGTGATATCGGTCAGGTCGCGCACCTGCGCGCCGGCCGCGGTGAGAGCGAATTCCAGGATGTAGCCGAGGACGAGTTGTTCGGTGAAATCCTTGGAGCCCACCGTGATCCGCACGCCCTTCAGCTCGGGCACCGGGGTGATGCTGCCCGGGCCGACCCGCAGCGGCACCGAGCCGCCGGATTCGAGCCCGCATCCCGAGATCGGCAGCAGGCACAACACGGCCGAAAGTGTCGCCAGCAGTACACGTTTCACCGCAACCCCCGTGGTCCGAGGAATTGTTCGGCGAGTGCGCCGAGCCAGTCGACGATCAGCGCAAGGGCGACGACCAGCAGTGCGCCCACCCACAGGGTCACGTTGTCGCGCAGCTTGTATCCGGTATCGATCAAAATGCCCAGACCGCCCGCGCTGACCAGGAAGGACAGCGTCGCCGTGCCCACCGCGAGCACCAGCGAGGTCCGCAGGCCGGCGAGGATGTACGGCACGGCCAGCGGAAACTCGATGCGCCGCAACACCGTTGCCGACGACATGCCCTGGCCGCGGCCGGCGTCGACCAGCGTCGGATCGACCTGCTGATACCCCAGGATCGTATTGCGCAGCACCGGAAGCAGCGAATAGAACGCGATCGGCGCGACCCCGACCCAGAACCCCGTCTTCTGCGTGAGCAGGTAGTACAGCACGATCAACCCGATGGCCGGCGCGGCCGCGCCGACATTGGAGATGCCGACGAAAAGCGGTGCGAGCCTGCGGTATCCGGGTCTGGTCAGCAATGTGCCCAGCGGCACCGCGATCACCACGACGATCGCCACCACGGTGATGGTGATCAACACGTGCTGTCGCACCACGGTCGTGATATTCGCCCCGGTGATACTTGCCTGCTGCGTCGTGGTGAGCGTGCGATGGAACGCCCAGAACAGCACCCCGGCGGCCAGCACGATCGCCAGCAGCGGCTGTACGGCGAGCCGAACCAGCTCGGCTCGCCGCTCGGTACGCTGATCCACCGGGCTCATCCGCGTTTCCCGCCGAGGTCGGTCCGCCGCGCGCCGTGTCGAATCATACTGGCGCTCACGGCTTCACCTCACCGCTGCTCGGCGCGCCCGAAGGCGGTGTGCCCGAATCCGTCTCGGCAGAGCCAGCTGTACCGGATGCGGCGTCGACTGTCCCGGTGGACGCCGCGTCGGTGCCGGATTCGGCGCCCGTATCGGGTGTTTCGCCGCGCTCCGCGCTCACATCGTCGCTGCCGCTGGAATTGTCCGCGTGGGGCGACTCGGCGCTTGCCGCACTCTCGCTGCCGGTTTCGGCAGCGTCGGTCGACCCGGCAGTCACGGTCGCGGTGGTGTCTTCCGTGTCCGCTGTGCCGGTGTCCTGGGCCGCGTCATCGCCGGTGGCTCCCGCATTCGCATCGGACGCCTCGGCGGTATCGGCGCTCGCACTGCCGGTCTCGGCGGCGTCGGGACGCACCGAGGTATCCGCTTCCGCGTGCCCCGCATCGGAGGACCCCGTATTCGAGGCCGTGGAATCCGTTGCGGCACTGGAGTGTTCGTCGCGGATGGCGGACAGGTGGGTCACCAGCGTATCGATGGCGATGAGACCGGCGTATTCGCCGCGGCGGCCGGTGACGACGGCGTGGGCGGTGCTGTCGGCGAGCAGGGTTTCCAGGGCCTTCTGGAGTGAGGCGCGCAGCAGGACCGTTCCGGCGACCGGCTGCCCCGCCTCGCGCAACGAATCGGCGTGCGCGAGCTGCGCGGCCGAGACCCAGCGCAGCGGGCGACGCTGGGCGTCCAGGATCAGGCCCCATTTCCAGTCGCGTTCGGCCAGGGCGGCGCGCAACGCGTCCGGAGCGTCGGACTCGATCGCGGTGGGGCATTGGCCCAGGTCGACATCGGCGACGCGGGTCAGGGTGAGCTGTTTGAGCGCGGCGTCCGCGCCGACGAAGCCGGCCACGGTGTCATCGGCCGGCTCGGCCAGGATCGCGGCCGGGGTGTCGTACTGCAGGATGCGGGATCGATCGCCCAGCACAGCGATCCGGTCGCCCAGTTTGACCGCTTCGTTGAAGTCGTGGGTGACGAAGACGATGGTCTTGTGCAGGTCGGCCTGCAGACGCAGCAACTCGTCCTGCAGCAGACCCCGGGTGATCGGATCGACCGCGCCGAACGGCTCGTCCATCAGCAGCACCGGCGGATCGGCGGCCAGCGCTCGGGCGACGCCGACGCGCTGCTGCTGCCCGCCGGACAGCTGACGCGGATAGCGGCGACGGAAGGTTGCGGGTTCGAGGCCGACCAGTTCGAGCATCTCGTCGACGCGGGCGTTGATCCGTTTGCGATCCCAGCCGAGCAGCCCCGGCACCGTCGCGATATTGCGGGCCACGGTCAGATGCGGGAACAGTCCGGCCTGCTGGATCGAATAACCGACGCTGCGGCGCAGCCGGTCCGCGTTGATGCCCGCGACATCCCGGCCGTCGATGGTGATGGTGCCCGACGTCGGCTCGATCAGGCGGTTGATCATCCGCATGGTGGTGGTCTTACCGCAGCCCGAGGGCCCGACGAAGACCACGATCTCCCCGGCCGGAATGGTGATCGAGAATTCCTCGACGGCCGGTTCCCGTTGTCCCGGATAGCGTTTGGTCACCGAATCGAGCACGATCTCGGCGCCGTGCCGCTGTTCGGCGGTATCGGATCCGGCGGTTGCGGTATCAGTCACGGATTCCCCTGGGGGTGGTGAGGCGGCCGATGAGGGCGAGCACGGCGTCCAGCAGGAGCGCCAGCACGATGATCAGCACCGTGCCGCTCAATGCCATCGGCACCGCGGTCGGGCTGCCGAGGCGAGCGAGGCCGGAGAAGATGATGTTGCCCAGGCCGGGGCCCTTGGCATAGGCGGCCATCGCGAGGATGCCCATCGACATCATCGCGCTGACCCGCATACCCGCCAGGATCGCCGGCCAGGCCAGCGGCAGTTCGATACCGGCGAGCACTCGCAGCCGGTTCATCCCCACACCGCGGGCGGCGTCGGCCACGGCCGGATCGACGCCCGCGAGTCCGACGATCGTATTGCGCAGGATCGGCAGCAGCGCGTACAGCACCAGGGCGGTGACCGTGGGGCGCACGCCCAGGCCGAGCACCGGGATGAGCAGGCCGAGCAGGGCGAAGGACGGGACTGTCAGAATGATGCTGGCCGCCGCGGTGGCCAGTGCCGAACCCCAGGGACTGCGATGGACGAGGATGCCGACCAGCACCGCCGCCACGGTCGCGATCACCACCGACTGCACCACCGCGGAAACGTGCAGATACGAATCCGTCAGCAGCTGAGTGCGGTGATCGACGATATACGTCCACAGAGTGTGCAGGACGGTTCCTTCCGGCGGCTCGATATCCGCGGGACAGTGTATCGGCGGGTTGCCGGAGATGTGCGATTTCTGTATTTCGATGCGGTCTTTCGCGTCGGCGGTCACCAAATGATCCGCGCGACCGGGTCTTTCCCGGAGGCTGGAATGAAAAATGGCGTAACTGAGTCACTTTCGAGCATTCGAGTGTGGCGGTGGCGCAATTGGAGATGGTCGCGCGGCGTCGCTCTCCGGCTGAGCGCGACCGCGGCGATGCGCGCACGGACGCGTCGACCAGATCGGCGAAACACCTCGGGGAATTCTCGAGTCGAGGGAACCGACCGGCTCGATCGAACGTCTTATCGAATGTCGCATGGGTGAGTCCGAGGTGAGGGGGCGAAGGTGCTGGGTTGCGGTGGGTCGTCGGGAGGGTGTTCCGGGTGCTCCGGGGCAGCGCATTCGGTGATGCGTCAAGTGGGCTACGTGGTGGCGAAGTGGGGATCTCGGGCGCGGCGCACCGTCGGCGTGCGTGGGTTCGGTCGGATTGCTTCCGCTCAGAAGCACGTGCGCAGTGGTCGAATCCCGCCGCGGGCAACGCCGGAAGGTGTCATGATCCACGCCCCCACCTGCGTGTTCGGGGCTTCCCGGGGTTCGTCGGGTGACGGTGGTGCGGGCGTTCTCCCCATCGGTGGTGGCAGCCGGTGCGATGCGGTAGAAAAATCTCGTTACGCCAGGGCCGATCCGGCGGGTAAGGTCGGTCTCGGCCGTTCGGGAAATACCGCCTGTGGCGTGCGAGTATTTCTGAGCGGAGGGGGAGGCGCACTGCGCGCCGAGCCTTACTATGGACCCGGCGGCGCCCGGCAGCGCCGTCGACGCGGTCCCTGTCCTGCTGCCCCCTCATCGGCAGGACAGGGACCTGCACATCGGGGGCGCCGCTACTTCATCTCCCTGATCGCGCGGTATGTCGTGTCATGGCGTCGTATTCGCGTGGTGGAGCCCGTGATCGGTACGCTCGTGCATGGGATTGGGATCGGCAGGCGCACCATCCGGCACAGCGAGGTTTCGGTAACTCATGCGACAGTCCAGCCAGAACGAACTCCCTGCCTGGATCGATTACGAAGAGTTCGGCGAACGCTTCGTCGCGGCCGCGGTGACGCCGGCGCGAATCGAGGCCGCGGTCGCGGGAATGGCCGGGCGGGGGATGTCCATAGGTCCGTTCTCGATCGGCCCGGCCGGGCTGGCGGGGTTCGTGGCCGAGGGCAACGTCGGCAAACCACAGATCGTGCGCAATGGCCCGCATGTGACCTTCGAGGTCGGACTGCCGGTATCGCTGCACCTCACCGTGACTCTCGGGGGCAAGCAGTTTCG
This sequence comes from uncultured Nocardia sp., assembly GCA_966435935.1. Taxonomy (GTDB): domain Bacteria; phylum Actinomycetota; class Actinomycetes; order Mycobacteriales; family Mycobacteriaceae; genus Nocardia. Next base: position 12,736 of record CBJNFW010000022.1, on the reverse strand, counting down.
CCTGGAAGCGGTCGTGGAGATCGATCTGACCCTGCACGCGCGCACCGCGGATCCGCTGCTGATCATCATCGATATCCCGCGTGTGCGCGGGCGCGATGTCAGCTTGGTGGTCCGGGCGGAGGCCGTCGGCAACGCGATCGACCTGCTGATGGATCCGATCGCGACGCTCGTGCAGCGCGAGGTCGCCAATCGGGTCAACGGCATGCTGGCCGATCCGGCCGCTCGCCGGGCCCGCGTCTTCGACGTCGAAGCCATCATGAACGGCGTCCGTTCCGAGCATCGGGCGCTCGAGCAGTTCACCTGGATCGACTACGCGGAATTCGGGCGCAGATTCTTCCCGCGCATCGTCACCGAGACTCGGGTGCGCGAGGTCGTCGAGAACTTGGCCGGGCGAATCATCCAGGTCGGTCCGCTACGCGTCGGACCGCGCCGGGCGGCCACGGTCGATGTGAAGGGCACGGTGCGGATGCCGCGGCTGGCCGCACGGGCCGGGGACCCGGTGCAGTTCGACCTGAGCATCCCGGTCACGCTGGACATCACGGTCGCGGTTCTGAGCGACAACCGTTACCGAGCCGAGGTGGAAATTCCCCTGGTGCTCATCGCGCGGGCGGCGGATCCGCTGTTCGTCGTGATCGATGCCGTACCGCCCGAAGCTCACGACATCGTGGTGGATCTGCGGGCCCGGACGCGCCGGGCGCGGGTGCTCGGCGTGCTGGCCGGTATCCGCGGACAGATCGCGGCGCAGGTGGCGCGGGTCGTCGTAACCGAACTCGCCGATCCGTCGATACGGATCATCGACGTCGCGGACCGCATCACCGCCGCCACCGGCTGACCTTGCTGAGGCAAGGGGGATTTCTGGTGCGGGTGTGGTTGATGTGCCCGATGAGCATGGCGGTTCTCATGTGAGTGTGGTGGAATTGGTTCACGTCGAGGTGCCTGGCGCGCAGATGGCGATCACGACGTCATTGGGGAAGGTGCGCCGGGTGCGTCGGCGGTTCCAACGGGCAGTACAGGACAGATACGCGAGTATGCAGTTCCACTGAGCCGAAGGAGTCTCGCCGATGCGTTCCGTGCCGATCTCGCGCCGCACTCTCCTCGGATACTCCGCCGCTGTGGCGGCCGGTTCCGCCGCCGCGGCCGCGTTCGCCCCCACCGCCTCGGCCGAGCGGCCGGGCCTGGGCACACTGGTCGACTATGCGGGCGGAGTGCCCTCGGCCGCGTCCATCCGCTCGGCCGGACATGCCGGCGCGATCAGGTACGTCTCGGAGCGGCGGCCGGGCGCGGAATGGATGGCGGCCAAGCCGTTACAGGCCCGAGAGGTCGACGCGCTGCATGCGGCCGGGCTGACGGTCGTATCGAACTACCAGTACGGCAAAGGGCCCACGGCGGATTGGCGCGGTGGCCGGGAGGCCGGCAAACAGTGCGCAGAGCGCGGTCTGCATCTGCACGGCGCCGCCGGGGGGCCGGACTCGGCGCCGATCTACGCCTCCATCGACGACAACCCGTCCGCGATCGAATTCGCCCGGCTGATCGCCCCTTATCTGACCGGCTGGCAATCGGTGATCGGCAAGAATCGCCTGGGCATCTACGCCAACGCCCCCACCATCGAACTCACCCGGGTCGCCGGATTGGGAGCGTACTTCTGGCAACACGATTGGGGTACGCCCGCGGGTTTCGTCCACCCCGCCGCCAACCTGCACCAATTCCAGATCAACAAATGCACCCTCGACAACATCAGCGTCGACCTGAACACGATCCTCACCGGGAACTACGGCCAATGGTGACTGAGCCTCACCCCGCTCACCCCCGACTGTGCAGCACCGACCGGGGCGCCCAGTTCCGCCCACCTGCACAACGCCGACTCCGAGGCCGCGGCCCGGATCGATTCTGGACTGACCGGAGCGGGCGCAGAAGACAAAGCCTCAGGTCTGGCAGTGGCAGGTCGGGTCCTTCGACAGGTCGGGTTCTTCGGCGACGACGCGGAGCGCCGGCCGTGCCTCGGGGCTTTCGCGGTCGCCCATCCAAGCCAGCAGTGACCAGCGGGAGATGCCGGACAGGACGGACCCGAGGCTGAAGAACGAGCCGATCGAGCCGACCGACAGCACCGATCCGACGCTGCCGATGGACAGCACCGAATAGGCCGATCCGATGGACAGGATGGAACGTTCGGAGCGGATCGACAGGATCGATCGATGCGAACGGGTGGAGAGCACCGACTTGTAGGAGCGGCGGGACATGATCGAGCGCCCGGCGCGGCCGCGACGGGCGAATTCCGGTTTCGCGCGGTCGGAATCGGAGGTGGCTGATGCGGACCGTACGAGCTGATCGACAGTCGACATATATGCGGTCTATCACAGTTAGCGAGGGTTCTACGCCGTATCACGGCCAAAAAAACCGGAGTGTCGCGATGCGCGACACTCCGGTGTGACCTGCCGTCGAGCCCGTTGTCCCGGGCTCGACCGGGGTGTGGGTGCGGTGCGGCCGCCAGGACCCTCGCCTTCGGATGTGTGGCCTGCTGCGGCTTGGCGTGGGTCTGCGCCTGCTGCTTGGCCGGTGTCTCCGCCTGCGGCACGTACGCCCGGGCCGCGTTGGGGACGGTGAAGAAGCCCAGGGTCGGCAGGAACGAGCAGGTGATCGGTGCCTTGTCGGCGGCCGGCTGCGTGGTCAGCGAACCGGAGACCACCGCGACGACTCGTCCCGAGCCGGTGTTGGCGATCGCGGACAGGGTGGCCGGGCCACCGGGGTTGATGTGCGCCGAATCGGTCAGCGCCTGCGTCCCGCCCCGGCCGCTGTCGAGGTTGATCCACTGCACCGTCATCGGTGTCTTCTGCTGCGGCGTAAGGCCTTTGGTGCCCAGGGCGGTGAACACGAACCCGGTCTGACCGGCCTTGGGTCCCGGGGGCGGCAGTTCGGCGGGACCGGGCACGGCCAGTGCGGTGCCGACCGAATCCGAACCCGCGCCGATGCAGTCCTTGCCGATGCTCGGGTAGAGGAACTGGGCGATGGTCGGCCCATTCTTGGGAATGTCGGGCCCGCCGCCGTTGCTACCGTCGAGGAAGGCGATCAGCGCGCCGAGGGTCGTCTTGACCGACGGCGGCAGGCCCGAGGAGTTCAGCGCCTGCTGTGCCTGGCCCAGGATGGACTGCTGTGCGGGACTGGAGATCTGCTGTGCCGCGGCCGCGCCGATGATGGCGGGCGCCAGCGAGACCAGCGCGTCCACCGGCACGCCCTCGGGCACCAGCGGTGTATTCGCCTGGGGCTGCGCGGCCGGGGCGGCGATGGCCGTGGTCGAAGCGGTGAGGGCCGCGCCGGCCGCGAGGGCCAGCACCGACAATGCGAACCGCGTTCCTCTGATGCGAAGCACTGGTGTAGCCGTCCTTAGCTCGGGTACGTCAAAATGCGATGCGAGGGCGCATCGCGTACGCCGTGCCACTCTAGGGAGTGAGCAGGGTGTTGTACAGCGCAGCCGTGATCTTCCGTTCAGCTAATGGCAAGTTATTCGGTACACGCTCGGAATATATCGCGTGACCAGTGGTACTTATGGGATTGATGGTGCAAATGAGGCCGGGCGTGTCACGGGTTCGCGAAGGGTGCGAAGGGTGTGATTAGTCTTGACCCGGCCCGCCGACCCGACCGAAAGTTGTTCGCAGTGAACCCAGATCTCCGAACGGCGCCCAGCAGCAGCGCGGGGCTCGGAGAAATGTGGACCGCTCCTCGTGCCCGCCCGATCGCCGCATCGGTACTGGGCCTGTCGGTTTTGGCGCGCATGCTGTGGATGTTGCTCTCGCCCAACGGAATGAATCTGGTCGACCTGCACGTCTACGTGTACGGGGCGGCCTCGCTGGGCAGCGGCCATCTCTACGACTTCACCTACGCGGACAAGACGCCGGATTTTCCGCTGCCGTTCACGTATCCGACCTTCGCGGCGGTGGTGTTCTGGCCGCTGCACTTTCTGCCGTTCACCGTGGTTGCCGTGGCGTGGCTGCTGCTGACCGCCGCGGCGCTGTACGCGGTGGTGCGCTTGGCCCTCGGCCTGATCCTGGGCGAGGCGGCGCGTGAGAGCCGTTGGCGCACCGCGGCGCTGGGCTGGACCGCGCTGGGGCTGTGGCTCGAACCGGTGCGCACCACCATCGACTACGGGCAGGTCAACGTCTTCCTGATGCTCGCGGTGATGCTGGCGGTGCGATCGGCGCGCTGGTGGTGGTCGGGACTGCTGGTCGGCGTGGCCGCGGGCGTCAAACTGACCCCGGCGATCACCGGGCTCTACTTCCTGACCCAGCGACGCTGGGCCGCCGCGGTGGCCTCGGCGGTGGCGTTCGCCGCGACGATCGGGCTGAGCTTCGCGATCTCGTCCGGCGAGACGCGAACGTATTTCGGTCCGCTGGTCGGGGATGCGAACCGCATCGGGCCGGTGGGGTCGGTGTGGAATCAGTCACTGCGCGGGGCGTTGAGCCGCATCCTCGGACATGATGCGGGCTCGCCCTGGCATTTGGCCGGACATCGAATTCCGTTCGGCCCCTGGTGGATCGCGTGGGTTCTGGTGGTCCTGGTGCTCGCGGTGCTGGCCTGGCGAGCGCTCGAGCCGGACGATCGGATGGGTGCGCTGCTGGTGGTGCAGCTGCTGGGATTGATGGTGTCGCCGATCTCCTGGTCGCATCACTGGGTCTGGTTGCTGCCGCTGCTGTTGTGGCTCGCGTACGGGCCGTTGCGCACGGCCCTGGGTGTCCGCGTGGTAGCGGCATATTGGCTGGTGAACGCCCTGATCGGGGTGCCGTGGGTGCTGTCTTTCGCGCAACCCACGATCTGGAAGATCTCCCGGCCCGGCGTGCTGGCCTGGCTCGGCGCGGTGGACGTGATCGGCGTGCTGGGGTTCTACTCGTGGCTGATCTGGACCCGGCGCGATCGGTTCGGAGTGAAATCCGGGGCCACCGTCACCGCGTAGTCACGGCGTCAATTCTGTTGTGCGAGTTCATCGATTCGCTTCGCCAACTTCACATCCATCGCGGTGAGCCCGCCGGCGGAATGGGTGGACAGGGTGAAGGTGACCTTGCGCCAGCGGATATCGATGTCGGGATGGTGATTCGCCTCCTCGGCCACGGCCGCGACCCGGCCGACCAGATCGATCCCGGCCGGGAACGACGCCGCCTCGACGGTGCGGGTGATGCTGTCGCCGGCTCGGGTCCAATCCGGCAGGTCCGCGAGTGCGGTGCGCAGTTCTTCCTCGGTGAGCAATGCAGTACCCATACCCCGGTTGTACCCCTTTCGGTCCCTCTCATGAGCCGATCGGATCAGGTCGAGGCGGGGGCTCGAACCGGATTTCGGTACGCTGTAGCCGGCCGCATGCCCGGTGAGTTGTCTCCACCTGTCTTGTACGGACCCTCTACGGCGAGGGTTGGCCGGCAACCACTTCATTTTCAGCAGGAGGAATCAACGTGTCGTCTGTCGACTTCCGCAACGTCGCCATCGTGGCGCACGTCGACCACGGCAAGACGACGCTGGTCGACGCGATGCTGCGGCAGTCCGGCGCCTTCGCCGAACGCGCCGAGCTCGTGGACCGGGTCATGGACTCCGGTGACCTGGAGCGTGAGAAGGGCATCACGATCCTGGCGAAGAACACCGCGGTGCACCGGCACAACGCCGACGGGACCGTCACGGTGATCAACGTCATCGATACCCCCGGCCACGCCGACTTCGGCGGCGAGGTGGAGCGCGGGCTGTCCATGGTCGACGGCGTCGTCCTGCTGGTGGACGCGTCCGAGGGCCCGCTGCCGCAGACCCGTTTCGTGCTGCGCAAGGCGCTGGCCGCCTCGCTGCCGGTCATCCTGGTGGTCAACAAGACCGACCGGCCCGACGCCCGCATCGCGGAGGTCGTCGAGGAGAGCCACGATCTGCTCCTGGATTTGGCGTCCGACCTGGACGACGAGGCGTCCGAGGCCGCCGAGCTGGCCCTGGACCTGCCGGTGCTGTACGCCTCGGGACGCGAGGGCAAGGCCTCGACCAGCCGCCCGGACAACGGCAACGCACCCGATGCGGAGAACCTCGACGAACTGTTCGAGGTCCTGATGAAGTACGTGCCCGCGCCCAAGGGCGATCCGACCGCGCCGCTGCAGGCGCACGTCACCAACCTGGACGCCTCGCCGTTCCTCGGCCGGATCGGCCTGGTCCGCATTCACAACGGCACCCTGCGCAAGGGGCAGAACGTCGCGTGGATGCACGGCGACGGCATCAAGACCGTGAAGATCACCGAACTGCTCAAGACGATCGGCGTCGAGCGCACGCCCGGCGAGGAGGCCGTCGCGGGCGACATCGTGGCCATCGCGGGTATTCCGGAGATCATGATCGGCGACACTCTCGCCGATGTGGACAACCCGGTCGCGCTGCCGCGCATCACCGTCGACGAGCCCGCCATCTCGGTGACCATCGGCACCAACACCTCGCCGCTGGTCGGCCGGGTGCAGGGCCACAAGCTGACCGCCCGCATGGTGAAGTCGCGGCTGGATCAGGAACTGGTCGGCAACGTCTCGCTGCGGGTGCTGGACATCGGCCGCCCGGACGCCTGGGAGGTGCAGGGGCGTGGTGAGCTGGCGCTGGCCATCCTGGTCGAGCAGATGCGCCGCGAGGGTTTCGAGCTGACCGTCGGCAAGCCGCAGGTGGTCACCAAGCAGGTCGACGGCAAGGTGCATGAGCCGTTCGAGGAGCTGACCATCGACTGCCCCGACGAGTACCTGGGCGCGATCACGCAGCTGCTGGCCGCGCGCAAGGGCAAGATGGTGCAGATGAGCAACCACTCCGCGGGGTGGGTGCGAATGGAGTTCATCGTTCCCTCGCGCGGTCTGATCGGTTTCCGCACCGACTTCCTGACCGAAACGCGCGGCACCGGCATCGCCAACGCCGTCTTCGACGGGTACGCCCCCTGGGCCGGTGAGATTCGCGCCCGGCACACCGGTTCGCTGGTGTCCGACCGCGCCGGTTCGGTGACCCCGTTCGCGATGATCCAGCTCGCCGACCGCGGGCAGTTCTTCGTGGAGCCGGGTGCGGACACCTACGAGGGCCACGTCGTCGGGATCAACCCGCGTGCGGAGGATCTGGACATCAACGTCACCCGTGAGAAGAAGCTGACCAATATGCGTTCGGCCACCGGTGACGTGCTCGAAACCCTGGCCAAGCCGCTGCAGCTCGACCTCGAGGGCGCGATGGAATTCTGCGCCGCCGACGAGTGCGTCGAGGTGACCCCGGAGGTCGTGCGGGTGCGCAAGGTCATCCTGGGCGCGACCGAGCGGGGTCGCGAGGCCGCCCGCCGCAAGGCCCGCGACCGGGCGGCGCAGAACGCCTGAGGCCGGCTTCCGGTTCGTCGTGGCAAAGCGTAAGACCTTGTCGCACAGTGCTTTACGATATGTGCGACAAGGACGGCCGAGACCCGCGTCATCCGGTGAGGTCGGATATATGCCTCTGTTGCGAGGCTTCCGGAAGCAGCGCCACCGGATCGGGCGGTGACGGCACCCCGGGCCGAGTGGTGGAGTGATGCCGAGAGTGTGTAGAGGGATCGGACTGTGACCCCAGACGAACAGATCAAGTCCGGGCTCACCCGGTTCCGGCCGTTGTGGAACACGTTGCCCACCCGCGCCCTCGGCGCCGGGAGAGCTGCGGCCCGCCGGAGCGGAGCGAAGGCCGAAGACACTGTTACAGTGCCGGGCGTGATATCGGGGGCTTGCACGACGCGGCGTGCCACGGTGCTGCTGCGGGTTGTGGCGTTGCTGCTGGCGGGTTCGGTGACTCTGCTCACCGGGTGTACGGCGAATCCGCCGCCGCCGATCGAGAGCACCGACAGCCCGAAGACGTTGCCCGCTACACCGACCAAGACCACGGTGGTGGTGGCGGTGGACGATATCGGGATCGGGTTCAACCCGCATCTGCGGTCGAATCAGTCCCCGGCCACCGATGCCGTTGCCTCGATGGTGTTTCCGAGCCCGTTCCGGCCGGTGCCCTCGCCCACGACACCGGGCGCGACCGACTGGGTGCCCGATGGCGCGTTGATGGTGTCGGCGGATGTGACGTCGCAGAATCCGTTCACCATCACGTACAAGATCCAGGATCAGGCTTCCTGGTCCGACGGAGCGCCGATCGCGGCGGAGGATTTCCGTTATCTGTGGCAGCAGATGATCACCCAGCCGGGGGTGGTCGATCCGGCCGGTTATCGGATGATCACCGACGTCGGCTCCTCGCAGGGCGGTAAGACGGTGACCGTCACCATGAACGGCGCCTATCCGGCGTGGCGGAGCATGTTCACCAACCTGCTGCCCTCGCATCTGCTCAAGGACGCGCCCGGCGGATTCGCGCGGGCGCTGACCTTGGACCGCGGCCTGATCGACCAGAATCCGATCTCCGGCGGGCAGTTCCGGGTCAAACAGGCCGACGCGGGTCGCGAGGAGATCCTGCTCGAGCGCAACGACCGGTACTGGGGCACACCGGCGGTGCCGGATCAGATCCAGCTACGCGGGGGTGGCACCACCGCGCAGGTCGCCGAATCGCTGCGTTCGGGCGATGCGCAGATGGCGCTGGTGCACGGCACCGGGGCGACGCAGGCGCAACTCGGCGCGGTGCCGTCGGTGCGCACCGCGACCATGCCGCAGGCCCGGGTGATGCAACTGGTGCTCAACGGTCGTACCGGCGATCTCAGCGACGTCCGGGTGCGGCGCGCGGTGCTGGGCCTGGTGGATCCCGGACTGCTGGCCTCGGTCGGCGCGCAGACCGGCAGCTGGGTGGAACCCGCTCGGGCGCAGATACTTTCGCCATCGGATCCGGGGTACGTCCCGACCGAGCCGGCGCGCATGAGCGCCGATCAGGCATTCGGACTGCTGGCCGAGGCGGGTTTCGCGCGGGCGCCCGAGACGCCGCCGACCAATTCGACGACCTCGCCGGCCCCGCAGCCGCGACAGGTCGCCAAGGACGGTAAGACCCTGACCATCCGGATCGGCGCGGTGGACAAGGACACGACCGCGCTCGCGGTCGCCAACACCGCCGCGGACCAATTGCGCAGTGCCGGAATCGATGCCAGCGTGCGCAGCCTGCCCGCCGATGAGCTCTACGGTAAGGATCTGCTCGACGGCACCGTCGACGCGATCGTCGGCTGGGAGCAGGCCGGTGGCGATCCGGCGACTGTCCTGGCCTCGCGGTACGGCTGTCCGCCCGCGGTGCCGACCGGGCAGCCCGACAGTTCGTCAGCGCAGGCCGAGGCGATCCGCAAGGCTCCCGGCAACGTGTCCGGGGTGTGCGATCCCACCCTGCAACCGCAGATCGACGCGGCCCTGCGCGGTATCGATACGCCCAAGGCGATCGCCGAGGCCGAGCCGAAGCTGTGGGCGCTCGGGACGGTGCTGCCGATCGTGCAGGACAACGGCGTCGCCGCGGCCGGGCCGCGGATGGACGGCGTATCACTCAGCGGTTCGATCGAGGTGGGCATCTTCGGCGGCGCGGCGACCTGGCGGCGGCTGTCGTGACCGGGAACGCCCCGGTCGGCGGGTTGCTGCTGGTGCACGCGCATCCGGACGACGAGACGATCGTCACGGGCGGGACCATCGCGCACTATCGGCGTCGCGGCGTGCCGGTGACGGTGGTGACCTGCACCCTCGGCGAGGAGGGGGAGGTCATCGGCGAGCGGTGGTCGCAGCTGGTGAGTTCGGCGGCCGATCAGCTCGGCGGTTACCGGATCGGCGAATTGTCCAGGGCCCTCGCGGAATTGGCGGCCGGTCCGGCGGTGTTCCTGGGCGGTGCTGGGCGCTGGCGGGACTCGGGTATGTCCGGCACCACCGCGGCCCCGCGCGAATCGGAGGCGGCGCTGCATCCGCGGGCGTTCGTGAAATCCGGTGACGCCGCTGTCGAGGCCCTGGTGCGGATCCTGCTCGACGTCCGGCCCGCGGTGGTGGTCTGCTACGACCCGGGGGGCGGATACGGGCACCCGGATCATCTTCGGGCACACCGGATCACGATGGACGCGGTGGATCGCGCGGCCGAAAAAGGCTGGGACGTACCGAAACTCTACTGGTCGGTCACCGATGCCACGGTGCTGCGCCTGCACACCGAGGCCCTGGCCCGGCGTACCGTAGACCGGCTCCCCGGTGCTCTCCCGGCCGGTTGGGCCTTACCCGCCGATGGTGAATTGCCTTGCGTGCCAAGTGAATCGGTGACCGCGACCATCGACGTGTCCGAGGTTCTGGCCGCCAAACGCGCGGCCCTGCGCGCACACGCGACGCAGGTCACCGTTGCCCCCTCGGGCCGGGAATTCGCGCTGTCGAACGACATCGCCCAGCCGATCCTGCCCGAGGAGCACTACATTCTCGTGCGCGGGCGGCGCGGTGAGGTCGGCTCGGACGGCCGCGAACACGACCTGTTCGCGGGCCTGGACGTGCCGCGCGAAGGCTGACATTCCCGTCCCGGCCGGAGCCTGGATCGCGATCTCGAGACGCCCGGCGCGGTGGCGTGCGGGCGGCTCTAGACTGAGCGGCATGTACAACTGGAGTCTGCAGGATGCCATCGTGGCGTTCGTCCAGAGTCAACAGCCACATTTCCAGGCGCAACACGACCTGTATCTGTCGGTGCTGTACTCGTTCGTCGATTTGCAGAGTCACCTGCTGACGCTGCTCGGCTTCCCGCCCGTTCCGTGACGGCCCCGGCGATCGGCCGCGCGGGTTCCCCGACGCAGGAGCAGCGGCCCGGGTTCGTGCTGGCCGGTATCGCGCTGGTGCTGCTGCTGGTATTCAACGGGCTGCTGACCTTCGCGGTCGAGGTGCTCTATCTGCCGGCTTATATCGGCTCGACTCCGTTCCCGATCAGCGCGGCCTTCGCCGCGGTGATCAACCTGGTGCTGGTGCTCGGCATGGCGACCGTGGTCTCGCGCCCGGCCACGATGTCGCTGCCGGTCCTGGCCTGGCTCGTCGGTTTCGTGGTGTGCCTGACCACCGGACCCGGCGGTGATGTGATCCTCACCGACAGTTGGACCACGCCGCTGTTCCTGGCCTGCGGAGTCATCCCCGCGGGCTGGTATCTGTTCTGGCGCGGCTTCATCCTGCCCGCGCGCAATGCGGGCAAGGCCGGCGAGCGCTGACGTTCCGGCGAACCTCCCGCGCCCGGGCCTCAGCGCCGGCCGAGGCGTCCGGGAGTCACCGCTTCGATCAGCGACCATGCCTGGTTCAGCGGGACGTCCACGACCCGGTACCGCTTCTTGCCCGCGGCGGTCGCGGCCACGAGCGTGGCCAGGCCCGCGCGACGCTGGAAGAAGGTCTGCCGGACGGTCCAGCCGATGATGCCGGGCGCCTCGAGGCAGTCTCGATCGCGGTCCAGTGATCCGTTGCGGGTGATCAGCCAGGTCGGACCGGTGGCGTCGCCGGGTATGACCGCATGACCCAGGCCACGATAGCGATCCTGCGCCAGCGCCGCTGCGATCACCGCGACCACGGCCAGCGCGATCCACGCCCAGACCGGAATCCCCGCCTTCGCGACGTCGAGGACGGCCATGACCACCGCGATCAGCGCCAACGGCGCGAGTGCGCGAGTGAACCGCCGCCGTCTGGCACGACCGCCGTGCGGGATCAGCGCCACGTGGACGGGGGCGGCCGCATCCTCCCGGGGTGTCGTGCGGACGCCGCTGGAAACGGAATCTGTTGCGGCAATGCCTGTTTCATGTGCGTCCGGGTGCGTGACCGGTACCGGGACGGGCGTCGCGTCCGGATGGGGGCCGTGTGGTGTGGCGTAATCCGTTGCAGCAGAGTAGGTTTCCTCGCTCGAATCCGGTGGTGTAGCCGGTTCCCGATGCTGCTGACGGCTGGTGAGTAGCTGAGCGAGGGTGTGGTCCACGGCGGTGCGGGGCGCCTGGGGGAGAATCTTCTGGCGAGCGCTCGTGCCGGTCATGATTGCGTCGAGTTCCGCGCCGCCGGCAAGGCGCAGCAGCAGCGGCTCTTTGAGGGTCGCGCCGCGCAGCCGGGCCAGGTCGAGAGTGGTCTGGCGGGTGGTGAACAGCCCGTGGCTGATGTGCAGTGTGCGGCCGTCGTCGATGACGCGAAGGCCGAAATACGTTGTCAGATAACGCAGGCAGTCGCCGAGGGTCACCACCACGATCAGCGCCGCCAGCACGATGACGACGGTCACCGTGATGAACACCGCGCCCCGGGCGCCGATCTGCTTGACGGTGTCGGGCTCGAACAGCACGTTGGCGATGCCGAATTTGAAGGCCAGGCCGACGATCGGCGCGATGACCGCGAGCCCGCGCAGCGACAGCGGCGCGTACCGGACCCAGTCCGCTCGCCAATGTCCGATCTCGATTCCCTGCCGCACCTGGGTTTGCGGCTGTGTCGTCTGTGGAACCTCTTGTCCCGCAGGTGATTCGACATCGTGCAGCAGCAATGCGCGCAGTTCGGGGACCTGGCGGGCGTCCACGCCGTCCAGATGGAAGCGCTCCTGTTTGTCCGCGTGCTGTCCGGTGCCGATGGCCAGCACGACCAGGCCGAGCAGCCGGTGCATCAGATCCGCGTGCACGTCCACCGAGCGGATTCGCGAGCGCGGCACCGTCAACGTCTTGCGTTGCAGCAGTCCGCGCCGCAGCTGCACGGTGTCCGGGCCGATCCGGTAGGTGGTGGTGAACCAGCGGGTGAGCGCCAGCCCGACGATCACCGCCAGCGCCGCGAGACTCCACATCGGATTGTCGCTGCGGCTGCCCGCGATCACCGTCACGATCAGCACCGGG
>CBJNFW010000021.1:0-50306 GCA_966435935.1 uncultured Nocardia sp. | reverse complement strand
CTCACCGGTCCCAGGACGCGGAACCTCACTTTCGCCTCCTTCTTCGCCTGTCGGCGATTCAGGGTCAGTAATCTTGGACGACCTCCACGGTCACCGTGGCGAGCTCGCGCGAGCCTTGCGAGAACACCATCGCCGCCGGGAAGACCCGGCGGCGCGCGGCGTATTCGTGGACAACACCAATTCGCTTCTCGCACAACGTTTCCCGCGGTCGATTCCGCGCGCTTCCCGGCGACATGCATTCGCCGACAACACAAGTGCTGGCAGACTGGTTGTTCGTGGAGCAGTTGGTGTTGGTTTTCATTCTGGCGTTCGCGACGATTCTGGCTCAGCCGCTGGGTCGCAAGACCGGTGTCGCACCGGCTGTGTTGATGACCGTCTTCGGCCTGGTACTGGCCGTCATCCCGCAGATACCGAATGTGACCATCGCACCGGATCTGATCCTGCCGCTGGTGCTGCCGCCACTGCTGTACGCCTCGGCCCGGCGTACCTCCTGGCAGCAGTTCGCCGGTAACGCCAGTCCGATTCTGCTGCGCGCGGTCGGGCTCGTCGTCGTGACGGCCGCGGCCGTGGCCGCGGTATTCCACCTCTGGTACCCGGCGGTTCCGGTGGCCGCGGCACTGGCCCTGGGCGCGGTGGTCGCGCCCCCGGACCCGGTCGCGGTGAGCGCGCTGGCCGATCGACTCGGCCTGCCTCGCCGCCTGATGTCGGTGCTCGAAGGTGAGGGCCTGTTCAACGACGTCACCGCGATCGTGCTCTACAACGTGGCCATCCAGGCCGTCGCGACCGGCAAGATCTCCACGCTGCACACGATTCTGGAGTTCGTGATCTCCGCGGTGGTCGCGATCGTCGTCGGACTGGTACTGGGCTGGGTGGGCAGCCGGATCATGCGCCGCCTCGAGGAGGCGCCCTGGCAGGTGGCCCTGGGTCTGATGCTGCCGTTCGCCGCCTACGGCCTGAGCGAGGCCGCACATGGTTCGGCGGTGCTCTCGGTCCTGGTGTGCGCGCTGTATCTCACCGACGCCGCAACGGATTTCAGCGACAGCGACTACCGCATCGTGGGCGATTCGTTCTGGGACGTCATCGATATGCTGGTGACCGGATTCGCCTTCGGGTTGATCGGTCTCGAGCTCAGCTCCGTGCTCGCGGCCACCGGGCCGGAATGGCCACGCCTGCTGGCCGGTGCGGGCATCGTCATCGCGGTCGTGGTCGGGCTGCGTCTCGCCTGGCTGATGACCACCACACTCATCGTGCGGGGCGTATTCAACAGCAGCACCACCGATGAGCCGCACACCTGGCGAGAGACGATCGTAACGTGGTGGGCCGGTATGCGCGGGGTGGCGACCGTCGCGCTGGCCCTGGCCGTTCCGCTCACCACCCAGTCCGGCGCGCAGTTCCCGGGACGTTCGGAGATCCTGTTCACCGCCTTCGCGGTGGTGCTGTTCACGCTGCTGCTACAGGGCACGACCCTGCCCGCCGTGGTGCGCGTGAGCCACGTACAGGCGGACACCGAGGTCGAGCGCGCTCTTGAACGGGGGCTGTGGGTGCGGATCCTGCGGGCCGAACTGACCCGGCTGGACCAACTCGTCGACAACGAGCAGCTGCCGCCCGCGGTGTCGCAACGTCTGCGTGAGGGCTTCGAACGTCGTCTGGCCGCCGCCGATCCGGCGACCGCGGGCGATGTGAAGGATGCGGACAAACCGCTGCGGTTCTCCCATACGATTCGCGCGATCAGTCACGAGGTGCTCGAAGCCGGTCGGTCCGAGGCGATGGCCGCGCGGCGCGAGCCGGGTATGCCCCCCGAGCTGGTGGACCGCATGATGCGCCGACTCGACCTGCGACCGCCGCCGTTCCTGTAGCATCGCCCGCCCCGGGATGCGCCGCATCCGGTTCGCCGGCGATCGCACCGGCCGACGACTTCGCTTGTGCGAGTGCCTGTTCCGCGTGAGCGGTCCGGTACGGGTCAGTGATCGCCCGATATTCGCCCGATCGGCGGACCGCGGCGTTCCAGTGCCATTGACGCACTCGGGACACGCCGACTGGTCATGCGACCACGTCGACCTGGCCCGAACCCGGGCAATTCCCTCCGCACACCCAGCAATTTACCGGAAGTTTCAGGTTTAAATTTGCTACCAGCGAGTATCCGGCTACTCTGCGGTGATGTCTTCGCCGATCGGTGAGGCGAGGACTGGCTAGCAAGGAGTCGGCATGCCCGCTATCGACCAATTCACCTACGGGTGGCTCACACCCGCCCTCGCCTATCTGCTGTCCGTCATCGGGTCGTTGCTGGCGTTGCGGTGTATGACTCGCGCCCGCACCAGCCCGCAACCCCGGGGATGGATCATCACCGCGGCCGTGGCATTGGGCGGCACGGGCATCTGGGTCATGCATTTCGTTGCGATGCTCGGCTTTTCGATCCACGGCGCGAGCATCCGGTACAACATTCCCATTACGTTGCTGAGCGCGGTACTCGCGATCGCGGTGGTGTGGATCGGGCTCTGGGTCGTGGTTCGCAGACAGGGCGAGCCCGCCTCGCTGCTCACCGGCGGAACGGCTACCGGACTCGGCGTGGCCGCGATGCACTACGCGGGCATGTACGCCATGAAGTCCAATGCCGCAATGGAATACGACCCGTGGATGGTGCTGCTCTCGATCGCCATCGCGATCCTCGCCTCCTCCGCGGCGCTCTGGTTCGCCCTGCACATCCACGGCGTGCTGGCCTCGATCGGGGCGGCGATGATCATGGGCATCGCGGTCTGCGGGATGCACTACACCGGCATGTACGCCATGCACACCCATCTGGCGGACCAAATGGCCATGCCCTCGGGCGCGACGGCCCAGACACTGCTCACCCCGTTGATCATCGGCGTCAGCATGGTGACGATCCTGTTGTTCCTGCAGGTGGGCATCACCGATCCCGATGAGCCCGACCTCTCGCGCATCCAGGGCCAGCACGCCAGCCGCTACTGGCCCAGCCGGGACTGACCATCCCATCGCCCCGGCCGAAACATTCTGCGGCGCAATCATTTCGGATCGCGCCGAACGAGGCGCGCGGATGCGTCCGGCCGGGTGCCGATCCGGCACACCGGACACCACCCGATTTCGAGGGCGCGTCGCCGAGCGGACGCCACTCGCGCGCGCGAGGATGATCGGGTGCCCGTCACCGCGCTGATCCACTACCGCTCCCCTTGGACCCGGACCATCGACGTCGGTGCGGTCCGGCAGGGGCTGCGGGAGTGGTGGCACTCCCCGGGTCGGACCCTGCGGGCGCTGCGCGCGGCCCGCGACCACCTCGGCACCGCACCGGCCTCCTGCGCCTACGCGTTCACCCTGTTCGTCACCTGGTGGACCCTGCGCGGGATCAGCGATGTCGCCGGGCACCGGCTGATCCTGTCGCTGTCCACGAATCTGCACAATATGCGGCGCGAACCGGTCCAGGTGCTGGTCGCCTCCGCGTTCTGGACCGAGGGCGGCTTCCCCTGGGGAACGATTCTCGGCTTTCTCGTCGTGATGGCCTTCGCCGAACGCTGGCTGGGCACGGTGCGCTGGATCCTGGTGTTCGCGTCCGGTCACGTCGGCGCGACGTTGATCATTGTCACCGGCATCGCCTATGCGGTTCAGCACCAACTGATTCCGGTGAAGGTGGTGCATGCCGCGGATGTCGGTACCTCGTACGGCTTTTCGGCGGTGCTGGCCGCGCTCGCCTTCCGTCTGCCCGGCCTCGCGCGGATCGTATGGGCGGTAGCGCTGCTGGGCTGGTATGCACTGGGCGTGTGGCGCGGACGCACCTTCACCGACTACGGCCACCTAGCCGCGGTCCTGATCGGGCTCGCGGTGGGCGGTCTCGCACTGCTGATCTCGCTGCGGCTGGAACGGCTGGGCGCACGACGCCGCGCGGCTACTGCGGCAGTTCCGGATAGCTCCCGCCCGGGCCCGGCCGATACTCGGTGACCGACACCACAGCTCGCATCGGCAGCGGGCCGTACAGATGCGGGAAGCGCATCGATTCCGGATCCGTCGGAACGCCGGGTTCCCAGACCACGGGTGCGCCGAGCCGGTCGGGGTCGAGCCAGAGCAGAACCACGTCGTCACGGCCGGCGAACAATCGGTTGGCCGGGAGGTGAACCTGCCGCGGCGCGGACAGGTGGATGAAACCCTCGGCATCGAGCGATTCCGTGCGCCGCATCCCTTCGGCCCGGGCGCGGTCCCATTCCTCCTGGGTGCACATGTGAACCAGCCTGCGCGCGTGCGGGATTGGGGCTTCGGTCGCGTCCATGCCCCGACCCTAGCCGATTCGCCACACCCTCTGGCCTCGAAGTTTGCCGCATCCCGAGTGTGAGTGTCGGTGCCTCGGGGTAATCTCCGAACAGACAACTGGATCGGCAAGTTCTCGACAACCGAAAAGAATGTGGGACCGCTTCGTACGGGCATGTTCGCGTACAGCGAAACGCCTGGTCATGTTACGGAAAACACAGTGAAACATTCTCGGGAACAAAGCCCCCGTCCCAAACGTCTGACAGAGTAGTCAATACCACTGCTGGGAAGTAGCGGCAGCGAGCTCGCGGAGTAGACCGCGGGCCCCACACCCAGGCGAACGGTCTTCTGCACCGGGAGCCAGGACGGAGGAGTCATGCCAGGAACCCTGACTAGCACCCCACTGACCGCGGTCGACCGGTGCGACCGCTGCGGGGCGGCTGCACGTGTACGCGCAGTCCTTCCTGCCGGTGGTGAGTTGCTCTTCTGCCAGCATCACGCCAACGAGCACATGGAGCGTCTGCGCGAGCTCGAGGCCGTGATCGATACGGAGTCGGCACCGGCGCTGTAATCAGCTCCTCTCGTCCGCTCGACAACTCAATCTTCCGAAGTACGCATACGGGCGGCCCCTGTCGGGGCCGCCCGTTTCCCGTCCGGCGGGTGCTACACGCCCAGGCCCTTGGCCAGAACCGGCCAGGACCTGATGAAGTTCTCCCGCCAATAGCCCCACGAGTGCGTGCCCGACGGCTGGAAGTTGAACGTCGCCGGAATGCCCAACTGCCCGAGCCGGGTGGCGAGATTATGTGTGCAGTAGTTCACGCCCGCCTCGATGACCCCGCCGATGACGACCTGGTCGGCCAGCCCGCCCACACCGGGCAGCGCGTACGGGCCGTCCAGCGTGTCGTAGGGGCCGGGCAGTCCGTTGCCGGAGGAGACGTACAGGTTCAGGCCCCGCAGCTGGGCGGCATGCACATAGGGATCGTTGGCCACCCATTCGGGCGAGCCGTCCGGCCCCCACATGTTGTCCGCGTTACCCCCGCCCCACACGTCGACGGTCAGCCTGACGAACCTCGAACCGACCGGATCACTGGTCTGAGCGCAGCCACTGTACGAGGCGGCCGCGCGATACAGCCCCGGTTTCGCGATCGGCAGCGCCAGCACCGTGGTCGCCGAGGTCGAAATCCCGGCGATCGCGTTCACGCCGTTGGTGCCCAGCGCCGCGTTGATGATCGGCGGCAACTCCTCGGTGAAGAACGTCCGCCACTTGTTGCGGCCCAGATGCGGATCGTCTTTGATCCAGTCGGTGTAGTAGCTCCACCTACCGCCGATCACCTGGATCACGTTGACGTTCTTGTCGGCCATGAATCCGGAGACGATATCGGTGTTGTGATCCCAGGTCGCGGTGTCCTCGCCGCCGCCCGCGCCGTTGAGCAGGTACAGGGTCGGGCGCGGGACGGAGGCGTCGGCGGGACGGTGCACGTTGACCGGGAACGCCTTGCCCATCGCCGCCGAATACACCATCAGCCGCAGGTCGCGTTTGCCGAGCAGACTCGCCGATTGCACCCGTGAACCGTCTGGCGCGGACCGGTCGCCCAGCAGCGAACCGGACGTCATGATCGGATCGGCGTGCGCATCGGCGGCTCCGGTCTCGAGGCCGACCGCGACGAGGAAGAGGGTGGCCGCGGCGATCGCCGCCATTCGGGTGCCGCGACCTATCCGACGAGATATCAACTCCGCGCCTTTCCTGTCGACCGCGCTGGCTAACAGCGAGCCACCGTATCGGAAATATCGAGTTATCTCGTCGCGGCACGCAGATAGGTCATTCGACTGTTTCGCATCCGAGTATTCGGTTATCGCGGACGATTCTCGATACCGTCCAGCAACCGATCGAGCCCGTAGTCGAACGCACCGTCGGGATCGCCGGGAGCCTGATACGCCTGACCGACCGTGGCGCCCACCCGGCTCGACAGCGGGTAGTCGGCCTCGGGCATGACCTGAGTCAGCAGCGGGCCGTGCACTTCCCACCACTGCGCGTCGCTCATTTCCCGCGCGCTGCGCGCCGCGGCGACGGCCATGCGAGCGTTACCGGTGGCGAATTCGGACAGCACCGCGATGACCCGGTCCATCTCCAGATCGTCGAACCCGGAGCCGTCCAGGGCCGCGAGTTGACGTTCGAATCGGCGGATGCGGCCGGGCCCGAGCACCTGACGCCACGGCGGCACCTCCAGCAACCACGGGTGGGTCAGGAGTTCACCCCGCACTCCTCGGGCTATCGCCGCCATGCGCTCGCGCACCGGCAGCGTCGTATCGATGGGAGCGTCCTCGGCGGCGACCGCGTCGACCATCAGCATGATCAGCGCATCCTTCCCGGGCACATAGGTGTAGAGGCTCATCGGTCGCACTCCCAGTTCGGCGGCGACCGTGCGGATCGACACCCGGTCGTACCCGTCGCGGTCGGCGATCGCGATACCGGCCCGCACGACCGCGTCCACGGACAGCCCCTGCCGCGGTCCACGCGCTCGCGCCGGGCGGGGCAACGCATCGCGCCACAGCAGGCTCATCAGGCGCGCGGCCTGGTCGAGGGCTGATTCTTCGGGCACGTCGCCACTCCCTGGAATTTCGGTACACTGTACGGCGTTACTCTACATCGTACGCTGTACGCCGATAAGTGAGGGACGCCCTGCCCACCACGCATGCCACCTATCTGCCCGACCGGCACATGTTCGCCCTGTGGACCTGGACCGGGCAGCGCCCCGGCCCCGCACCCTCCGGACCGGGCGAGCCGGACCGCATCGCACTTGCGATTCCCTCGGCGACGGGGAATATCGCGGTCACCCAGGTCGCCCGCACGCTGGTCGAACCGGATCAGCTCACCACCGCGCGGCGCACCCCGTCCGTACGCGCGTGGCGCGCCGCTCTGGACGGCCGCGCCGATGCGAACGAGCTGCCGCCCGCCGCGCATGCGGTGCCGAATGCCACTGGGACCGGGATCATTTCGGCCGACCGGGCAGTGCGCGCGCTCACCGGCACGCTGGCGGTCGGCACGGAACTGGATACGACCCTGCACGCGCGTCTGCGGCCCTATCAGGCACGCGGCATCGCCTGGCTGCGGGAGACCACCGCCGTGCACGGTGGCGCGGTCCTGGCCGACGAGATGGGCCTGGGGAAAACGGTGCAGGCCATCGGGTTTCTGCTCGGCCGGGCGGCGGACGGGCCGCAACTGGTGCTGTGCCCGACGTCGCTGGTGAGCAATTGGGTGCACGAGATCGAACGTTTCGCGCCCGGTCTGCGGCCGGTCGCCTGGCGCGGGGGCGAGCTGCCCTCTCGCGCGGCGGATCTCGTCGTGGTCGCCGGTTATCCGACGTTGCGCGCTCATGCCGGCCCGCTGGGCGAACATGCTTGGACGACAGCGATATTCGATGAAGCGCAGGTATTGAAGAATCCGCGCACCCAGGTGGCGAGGGCCGCGCGGTCGCTCAGCGCGCGGGCGCGGGTGGCGCTGACCGGGACGCCGGTGGAGAACCATCTGGACGAGTTGTGGGCGCTGCTCAACCTCGTTGTGCCGCAGGCTTTCACGCACAAGGCTCAGTTCCGGCGGCGGTTCGTGCGGCCCATTCACGAGGGCTCGGCAGACGCGGCGCTGCGGTTGCGGGACACCCTCGAACCCATCGTGCTGACCCGCAAGAAATCTCAGGTCGCCGCGACACTGCCGCCGAAGATCCACTGCGACCTGATCTGCGACCTGACCGACGAGCAGGCGCGGATCTACGACGAACTGCTCGATCGGGCCGAGGCCGAAGGATTCGGCAGTGGCGCCCAGCGGCATTCGCGCGTGCTGGCGGTGCTCACCGCGCTGGGCCAGGTGTGTAACCACCCCGGCCTGATCTCCGGCGATCTCGGCGAATTATCCCGGCGCTCAGGGAAATTCGACGTCTGCGCCGACGTCCTTGCCAACAATGTCGAACTCGGTGCGCCAACCCTGGTATTCACCCGGTTCCGCCGTACCGGTGAGCTGCTGGTTCGGCACTGCGCCGAACATCTCGGCGTCGCCGCACCGTTCTTCCACGGCGGGCTCGGCACCGATGAACGCACGCGGATCGTGACGCGGTTCCAGTCGCCCGGCGGGCCGCCGGTGCTCATTCTGAGCCTGCGGGCGGCGGGTACCGGGCTGACGCTCACCCGCGCGGCCGACGTGATCCATTACGACCGCTGGTGGAATCCCGCCGTCGAGGCGCAGGCCTCCGATCGCGCCCACCGCATCGGGCAGACCCGCACGGTCACCGTCACCACTCTCACCACCGGAACGACCGTCGAGGAACACATCGCGAACATGCACACCCGTAAATCGGCGCTGGCCGACCTCACCACCGACGCCGATCCCGACAGCAACACGATCGCAGAACTGTCCCGTCTGGACGACGACCGCCTGCTCACCATTCTGCGTCGCAAGCGAGGAAATTGACATGCCCGACAACGAATTCGGATACACCGCCTGGGGCATGGACTGGGTCCGCCTCGCCGAACCCCTGCGCACGACCCGACCCGAACCCCTCCTCCCCCGCGCCCGCAGCATCGCCCGCAACGGCGGCGTCCAGCTCGACATCGACGGCACCTCGGTCCGAGCAAGCATCCATCGCGGCTCGCAGGCATCGGTCACATATCTGGAACTCGAGCCGCTGTCCCCCGCCGCGGTTGCCGAGATAGCCGCTCGAATCCCCACGGACACAGTGGAACTGGGCGACAACACACATGCGGCCCTGCGCACCGCCGGAATCACCGTGGCCCCTGCCCTCCACCTCACCGACTGCTCCTGCACCGCTCGGACCCCCCGCTGCCTGCACCTGTTGGCCACTTGCTACGCCCTGGCCCGGCAGATCGACGAAAACCCATGGCTGGCATTGGATCTGCAGGGTTACCGCTTCCCCGCCGCCGAGCGGTCACAGCCGGCGAACACACCGGCGCCACGCTGGACGCCCATCGCCTCCCTCGACCCCACAACGTTTTTCGGCGTTTCCAGGTAGCGTGGACGGCGCCTCACGATCAGCCGACAACCGCGCCGACGCACTGGATCAACGCGGACCCGTGGCGCGGTCCTGCGACGAAGCCAAATCCTGGGCCGCCGGGTACGACGCCGACTCTCATTGGAAGAGCCGCCACCGAAGCTCGCGGCATCGAACACCATCAAGCCGCCGCAAAGATGTCCTTGTGCCCCCGATTGCCCGACGCAGCCACGGGGGCAGATGTGCTGCGAGGTCCGGGGCAGGGCCCAACATCGGCAGGGCGACGTTCGACCAGGGCGGTATCGAGGTTGACCGTAAACGGACACCAGCAGGTCAGCACCAGCGGTGCCGCCCGAGCGCAAGTCACAGTCGAACATCATGCAAAGTAGAAAAACTCAACTTATAAGTTGATTCACTCTACTTTCACGGATACGCTGATCGTATGCGCAGCTACGGTGAATACTGCTCGGTCGCCCGGGCTCTCGACCTGGTCGGCGACCGCTGGACGCTCCTGATCGTGCGTGAGCTGCTCATCCAGGGATCGTGTCGATTCACCGACCTGAAGAACGGGCTGCCCACTATTGCCACCAACCTCTTGTCGACCAGGCTGGGCGAGCTCGAGGAGAACGGGCTGATTCACCGCATCGATGCGCCACCCCCTGTCGCGACCACCCTCTACGAACTGACCGAGACCGGGCGGGCGCTGGAACCCACACTGCGGACGCTCGGCCTGTGGGGCATGCGATTCATGGCCACCGAGCGGCCCGGCGACACGTTCCGGGCGCAGTGGCTCGCCTATGCGCCGGCGTGGTTCACCGTCGACGCCGATCCCGACGGCCCGCCACTGACCATCCAACTGATCGCGTCCGGCGAACACGCGGTCGTCGAATTCGGCGATGGCCGAGTCGACACGAGGGTCGGCCGCGCCACCGACCCGGACCTGACCGTGGAAGGCCCACCCCGCGCCGTCCTCGGACTGCTCACCGGGTTGATAGACCTCGACGAAGCCACCGCGCTCGGGCTCACCACGCTCGGCAGGCGCGATGCTCTCGATCGACTACGCCCGATCAGCCAAGCCGGAGCACCCCAGTGAAGGAAGCAGACATGACACGTGCGCGTATCCCCTCCCACTACGAAACCGGCTCATCACGGCCGGACATCGAACGAGCCCTCATCTCGGCCGGAAAGGACCTGGACCACCTCCAGGCCGCAGACCTGGGGATGCTGGAGGACTTCCACACCAGCGGACGCATCGCGACCGAGCAACTCGCGGACCTGCTCGACATCGCGCCAGACAGCAACGTCCTCGATGCCGGCACCTGCATCGGTGGCACCGCGCGGTACCTCGCCGCCCGCTTCCGATGCACGGTGACGGCAATCGATCTGGCCGAAAGCTATTGCGACACAGCCCGCTGGCTCAATCGCCTGGTCGGCCTGGACGAACGAATCATCGTCAGGCGGGCAGATGTCACCGACCTCCCGTTCACCGACTCCTCCTTCGACGTGGTCTTCAGCCAGCACGTCCAGATGAACGTGGCCGATAAGAACCTCCTCTATCGGGAGGCACGCCGCGTGCTGTCGTTCGGTGGGCGACTTGCCTTGTGGGACATCACCTCCGGTGAACACGGCGAACCGGACTACCCGATGCCCTGGTCCGATCAACCCGGCCAGAGCCACCTGGTAACTCCGGCCGGGCTGCGCGCCACCGTCGAGGACGCCGGATTCACCATCGAACACTGGGCAGACCTCACCGAAACGGCCGTAACCACGATGCGAATGGTGCGCGCGCTGCCCCCTGGCCCGCTCGGACTCCACATCTTCGTCCCCGACTTCGAGACCCGCGTCGACAACCTCATCGAAGCCCTCGCCGATGGACGCCTTCGAGCGATCCAGGCCATCGCACAGGCAACCTAGAACCGCTGGCAGACCGGTTCACGGCGACCGACAGTAGCCGGACCTCATGGCGGCGTGCCGGTGGCCGGGTGAGCGGATTGCCGGGCCGGAACTTCGGAGCCCGGCAAGGTTCCCTGACGAAGACCGGCTCGCCGGACCACGCCCAGCGGCGCGTGCACCTTCAGCCATCGGCATTGGCGCGTTCGATAACCCAGGCCGCGATCTGAGTGCGAGAGGTGAATCCGAGCTTGGTCAGGATGTGCTCCACATGGCCTTGCGCGGTCCGCTGGGAGATGACCAGCTTGGCGGCGATCTGTTTATTCGTCATTCCGCGGGCAATCAGTTCGGCGACCTGGCGTTCGCGCTTCGTCAATTCCGTCGGCGGTGCGCCGGCGACGGGACGGTCGCCCAATGCGAACGCGACTGCCGCGTCCGTCGTCATCGCGCGCCCATTCCGGAATGCCGTATCGAATCGTTGCTGTCCTAGACCGCGTTGCGCTGTTCGTACACATTCGTCGTGGTACGCCGCCTCCGGAGGAAAGGCGACGATGCGGGTGCCGATCGAACGGCTCAATTCATCGGTGGCTCCCAGCAGGATGGCCGCGCGCTCGGCATCGCCCTGCCGGGCGGCAATCCAGGCCAGTCCCTCGAGTCCCGCCGCAGTGGTGACCGGACTGCGCAAGCGGCAGTTCAGTTGCAGCGCTTGCTCGAACAGCCGCCGCGCCCGGACCGGGTCACCTTCCTGCCATACGGACTGCCCGATCATCAACAATGCGTAACTCCGCTGCATCGTCTCCCCGCTGGCCTGGGTGATGGCGATGATCTGCTCCAGCCGATCCATCGCCAGTGCGGAATCACCGTGGGCTTGATACGCCATGCCGAGAATGGCCAGTGCGGCAACGTGCAGACGACGGTTCCCGAGCGAGTCGAACACTTCGGCGGCCGTTTCCAGTGCGGAGCATGCACGGGTGAACTCACCACGGGCCATGACCTGCAATGCATCGGCCATATCGGCAAGTGCGCGTGGCATCGGGTCGGGTACGTGATCGGCGATGGCGCGTGCCTCCGCGGTGAGCGCGCCCGCCCGCTCCAGATCGGACTGCAATATGGCGATCGAGCTACTGAGAGAAAGCGTCTCGACGCGATCGGCCGGTGACTGCTGCGCCGGATGGCTCAACATGCGGTCGCTCCATCGCCGGGCTTCGCTGTATCGGCCGCGAACTTGCCAGTACTGGATGAGGGCGTTGACCATGCGCAGTCCGGTGGACGCCGCTTCCGCACTCTCGTCGATCACGCAGCATTCGAGTGCATCGCGCAGATTCGATTGCTCGCGGTCGAGACGTTCGATCCAGTCGAGTTGCCGGTCACTGACCCACGCGGCCGCCGCCGCACTCGTCAGCTGTGCGTACCAGTCGCGGTGCGCACGGCGAAGCCGCACGTATTCGCCACGCGCGCGCAGCTTATCGATACCGTATTCGCGCAACGTCTCGAGCAACCGGAACCGGACGACTTCGTTCGTCTCCTCGCGCACGACAATCGACTTGTCGACCAGCGCGGACAATGTCTCGAGCGGGCTCTGCACAATCGAGTCGGGATGGCACACCTGTTCGACGGCATCCAGCTCGAAACCACCGGCGAACACCGACAGCCGGCACCACAGCAGTTGCTCTGCCTCGGTACACAACTCGTAACTCCAGTCGATACTCCAGCGCAAGGCTTGCTGCCGCGTGGGTACGTCTCGACTGCCTCGGGTCAGCAACGCGTACCGGTCGGTCAGCCTTTCCAGAATCTGTGCCGGTGACATAGTCCGCAGCCGGGCGGCGGCCAGCTCGATCGCCAGCGGGAGTCCTTCCAGCCGGGAACAGATCATTGCGATATCGGCCTTGTTGGATTCGCTGATCTCGAAGCCCCGAACTACCGCGGACGCGCGTTCGGCGAACAGTGCCACGGCATCGTATTTGGGCAACCCGCGTAAGGATGCCTCCCAATCCGCGGCCGGGGCTGCCAGCGGATCGACCCGCATCACGGCTTCGCCTCGTACGTCCAGCGACTCACGACTGGTGGCAAGGATTCGAAGCTCGGGACATGCCAGCAACAGCGTCGTCGACAGCGCGGCCACCGCGGCGACCACGTGTTCACAGTTGTCCAGTACCAGCAAGCTCTTTCGCGGGCCGAAGAAACCGAGCAGCAGATCCTGCAACGGATCCGGCGCCCGGTCGTGTATGCCGAGGGTTGCCACAACGACATTCATCAGCAGCGACGGATCCCGGAGCTCTCCCAGCTCGACCAGCCACGTGCCATCGGGAAAGTCGCGCCGCACGCTCGAGGCCGCACGCACCGCGAGCCGGGTTTTACCGACGCCGCCCATGCCGGTCAGCGTCACCAGCCGCGATGCGGACAGCAAATTCTTCACCTCCGCCAACTCGGCGCGGCGGTTGATGAAACTGGTCAGCTCGACCGGAAGATTTTTCGCCCTACCGGGACGCGAGGACAGCATCGGCGGGCGAGATCCGGACGGCTCCGGCTCATTGCGCTGAGCCGGGGATTCGGTGTGCAGCGCCATCTCGTCGACCGGAAAGTCGTGGGCCGACTGGAATCGCCGAAGCTGCTCACCGAGAGCTTCGGCGGCCGGGCGGTGGAGCGGGTCGCCGGACATCGCCGACTCGACTATCTCCGCCAACTCCCCGGGAATGTCGTGCGCACGCAGGTCGGGCACGGGCTGACTGGTGATGCGCAGGAACTGCGCGACCACCTGCTCGCCACTGTGGCGCTCGTACGCCGCGTAACCGGAGAGCGCGGTGAACAGCGTCGCCCCGAGACCGTAGACATCCGATGCCGGAGTCGGCTCATCGCCGGAAAGTATCTCTGGGGCGGTATAGGCCGGAGATCCCGTGATGGTGCCGGCAGAGGTGCGAAAACCACCGGCGATATGCGCGATTCCGAAATCGGCCAGGGCCGGTTCGCCGTAATTGGTGAGCAGAATGTTGGCCGGCTTGACATCACGGTGAATAATCTCCCGGCGGTGCGCTGTCGCCAGCGCACCGGCGATCTTCACGCCCAGTCGCACCGCCTGCACCACCGAGAGCGGGCCATGCCGCCGGATCTGCAGCTCGAGCGAGCCGTGTGCGTGGTAGGGCATCACCAGGTAAGGGAGACCACCGTCCGTCACGCCCACCTGCAGCACGCCGACAATGTTCGGATGGCCCGTCAACTGGGCCATTGCCCGCTGCTCACGCAGAAACCGCGCGCGGTCCTCTTCCCCGAAGTCGGAGTCCAGAACCTTCACCGCGACAATGCGGTCGAGGTTGATTTCGGTGCATCGATATACCACACCGAATCCGCCCCGCCCGATCTCTTCCGCGTTGTCGAAACCCGCCGCCCGCAACTCCTCGGTGATCTGTGGTGCGACCGCCTTTCGAGTCCTCAGCGGATCATTGATCTCCATCCCATTCGCCCAAGTCCATCGGTCTTGACCGGAGTATCGAAATATCAGTTGCTCACCCAGCGTATCCCCGCAGACCATCAGCGCCACCCGGATCGGATGCTCCGGCAGACTTCGCTGCTCTCACGAGGGCGATCATCACTGGTGCCGCGTCCGGAAGGGGTGACGCTGTAACCGGCGGCTGGGTGGAGGGTTGATCATCGGCGGAAGTGTTGCAGGCCAACATGTTTCAGCCTCAGGGAATGGGGCGGCCCGGCAGGCCCACGACACCGGCCGGGTGTCGGGGCAACCGCCGGCGAGAACGTGGAAGACCGGCGAGGACACCGGCTTTCGGGCCGAGCCACGACCATCGGACACATCTCGACCGATCCGGCACTACGCGCCGCCTGGTTTGCGGGCCGTTACGAACCGGCCTCCGCGAGCCGGGAACATGGACTGTTCCGGGAACCGGGCACCGTAGCGTTGGGCCGCGTCGTCGACATGTTCCACGGTCACCGTCCAGCCGTGCTCGCGCAACCAGGCGTCGACGGGGAAGTCCTCTTCCTCGTCCGGCCATAGTTGGGTGATGTCGAAGCCGGTTTTCTCGGACATGCGGGCACGGCGTTGCTGGAATTCCGGGTCTCGGCGCAGACTCGCGAGGTCGGCGACGTACTCCAATTCGATGCTGCTGCCTGCGGCGGTGAGCTGGTCGACCGCGGAGAGCAGATGTTGTTTCGCGGCGTTCGGGAGGAAAGGCAGTAATCCCTCGGCCAGCCAGGCCGACGGGCGGGACGGGTCGAAACCGGCCGCTCGCAACGGCTTTGTCCACTCTTCTCGCAAATCGACCGCAACCGTCCGTCGATCCGCACGCGGGTGCGCACCGTGCTCATCGAGGACGCGGTCCTTGAATGCCAGCACCTTCGGCGCGTCCAGTTCGTAGACCGCCGTACCCGCAGGCCAGTCCAGGCGGAACGCGCGGGTATCCAACCCCGCGGCGAGCAGAACCGCTTGCGACGCCTCGGTCGTCGCCGCGCTGAAGTATTCGTCGAAATACCGCGACCGAACTCCCATGTAGCGGGCCATCGTCGCCCAGGGAACGTCGGGATCCTCCTCGACCTCATCCGGCCGAGTCGGCAATTCGATCGGCGTGTCGGCCGCTCGCACGAACGCCTCCGCATAAGGATCGGACACCAATCCACCGTCGCGATGGGTCTCCATCGCCCGGCCCGCCGCGACGGCGAGTGCGGTGAATCCCACGCCGGTGACAATGTCCCACTGCGCTGATACTGCTCCCACGGACTCGCTCGCGCTCGTCATGTGGGGTCAATTTACTCGCCTGGTCACCCATACAGCAATCAATTGGCTATCAGCGTGGGCGGTAGTACGCGCCGACCCGCCGTAGTCGCGGTATCCGCCACGCCGGCGGTGCCGCCGAGGTCGATGTCCTGGTGAACGCCGCGGGCATTTCGCCGGTCAGCCCACTGGAACAGCTGCCCGAGGCGCTACGGCGACAGTTGGAGGTGAACGTCGCGGGTGCGCCGCGTGTCATACAGCGTGTGCTGCCGGGTATGCGGGAGCGTGGCCGGGGCCGGATCGTCAGCGTCAGCTCGGTCGCCGGACGGATCAGGATGCCGGGGATGGACGCTTACGCCGTGAGCAAGCGTGCTGTGGAATCGGTGAGCGACGCTCCGCGGCACGAGCTGAAACCGTTCGGGGTTGGGTGAGAGTGATCCAGCCGGGCGGCAGCGACACGCCGTTCGCCGAGGCCGGCTCGTCCCCGCGGTCACCCTCGTCCCGGTCCCGGCCGGCCGAGCTCGAATAGCGGCGCGAATACCGCTGTGACCATGCGCTCCCAGCGCAGGCGGATTCGATCGGTCGGCAAGCTACCGCCGACGGCGGCCATGGGGATCCCGCGGCTGCGATTTCGCCCTGAGCATCGGGAAGGTTCACATCCGTGAGATCGGAGCTTCGCCCGCCGGATGGCTGGTCACCGAGAGGAATTTTCCGCTCGCCCGGCCGAACAAGTCGGGCAGTCGGAGTGAAATTAGTTGGCTCCCTGCGGGTTTCGCGCCTACGAGGTTCTCGGGAGTCAGGGTAGGTCGTACCGGCCGGACCGGAGAGCGGCCGCGAAGGCGTCCCAGGCGGCGGGAGCGAAAAACAAGGCGGGGCCGGTGGGGTTCGTGGAGTCGCGGACGCCGACCGTGTTGCCGGTGAGGTGGGCTACCTCGACGCACGTATCCTGGCTGGCGGATCTGGTGCTCTTGAACCATATTGCACCACTTGGTTCTACAGTCATGGCAGATACTCCCTTGCTGCCTTCAAAAGCAGTTCCCTGCTTTCGTCTTCGTCCAATGCTACTCGGTCGATCCGCGACAACGCCTGTCGGTACTGAGCGATTTCAGACTCCTGGTCCAGGTAGAGCGCGCCGGTGTACCCCTGCACGTAGACTACGGGCGGCGCGGCCAACCGGGAAATACTGTGCGATGAAAACTCCATCAGCACAAAGGAACCGGTGAGTAAGCCCAGGTGGCTTCCGATGCGGTGCGGAACGATCCGAATCGAAATGTTCGGCGCCCCAACATCCGCCGTGGCACGGCCAAACCGGTCATTACCTGGCCTCACTCCCCTTCGACTCGCATTTTGGAATGGGTTCAGAACGTCATTTTGGAAGCGGCACAGTATTTTCCAGAATTCGTGCCTGGAAAGCTTCCGGTGCGTTCTTCGGCAGCGTACTACTGATCTCGCCCCGGCGGCCAGGATGTTCCACAACTCGAATTCTCTTGTATCCGAGTTCATTCGGCCTTGGCCGTCGGGTATTCCAATCTGCCCAATACCAACCCGGAGTATTCCATGTACGACATTCCAGTAATGAACCACAACCGATTGCCCATCATGACAATCGAATACGCCCATCTGATCATGCAGAAGCACCTGGAATGCCCGGCCGCGGTCTGCCAGGTCAAGGCCCAGGCGAAACAGCGCCTGATCGAAGCCGGCCGGCTCGTTCCCGCCGACGTCCCCCACCTGGGTTTCTGATGACCGGACTTCGGGCGCGCGCAGGCGGCGAGCTTGGCAACAGGACGATTTCGCGGCGCTGCGGTTCAGTGACGAGCACATCACATCCGCCCCGCCGTCGCGAAGGATCTGTCCGCGCGCTTCAACGCCTGGCCCGAGAACGCCGTACACGTAAGCGCGAGGAGCAATGCGAGCGCTGGTAGCCCTCGGGCCGCGACCGCCGCTCACCCACCGATATCCACCCGCGGGTGGAGAGAGATCAGCTGACGGGTGGTGTCCCGCGACCGTCTCACCCGCGCATTCTCGATGCATGACAATTGTGGATGCGCTGGCCACAGCGGCCGGTTGGAGTGTCGATATCGTCGGGCTGGTGTGGCTGGGGACCGCGGTGTGGTTCGCCGCCGTGCGGCCGACCGGGGTGCGCGGCAAGATCTGGCATTTCGCGCGGACGTTGCTGCCCGAGCCGTGGATGATCGTCGGCATCGTCGCACTGAGCGTCGTGATTCACCTGCTGCCCCACGGGCTCTGGGCGCCGATCACCTGGAAGGTCGCGATTCTGCAAGGTATCGGAGCCGTCCTGATCATCGCAGCGGCGGTGTTGATGGTCTGGGCCCGGCTGGCCCTGGGCACGATGTGGGCCGGGCGGCCGATGATCCAGCAGGACCATCAACTGCGCACCGGCGGGCCCTATCAACTGGTGCGGCATCCGATCTACACGGGTCTGCTCGGGCTCATGATCGGCCTGACCCTGCTGGCCGGATTCGGATCCGCGATCGTGCTGCTCGTCTTCGTCACCGCCTGGTTGCTGCGCCGCGTGCACGTGGAGGACAACATGCTGATCGATACGTTCGGCGACGATTACCGCAGCTACCGGCGTCGCGTTCCGGCGCTGGTGCCGTTCGCGGGACCGCTGATCCGGGTGTGAGCGCGATCCGATCGGTACGAGACGGTTCTCGAGCGCGCAAATCCGTGCTATACATAAGGCGAGGCTAACCTCCACAGGCGAGGCTAACCTCGTCGAGAACCGTCCTACCGCACCGCGAGGCCGACCGTGTACATCTGTATTTGTAACGCCGTGTCAGAGTCCGACGTGCACAGTTGCGTCGCGGCGGGTGCGTGCTCCACCAAGCAGGTCAAGAACGCTTGCGGCTGGAAGCCCGGCTGCGGCAGCTGCACGCGGCGCCTCAGCGAGGTCTTCGGCCAGGCCATGGCCGCCGCCGCGAACGCCTCCTCGGATTCCTCGGCGGCCTGATTCCGGCAGATCCACGGCGCGCTGAATGCTGAAAGTTCGCTCAGGTGAGCCTTGCCACAATGAGGTGTGGCTGACCTCTGTTCTGCTACAATCCGGGCCCCGGTGTCCAGGGCCCTTCCCCGTTGTGCCACTATCGCTTTCATGGAAGGCGACAAGGATATTATCGCGCTGCTCAACGAGCAGCTCACCGCCGAATTGACGGCGATCAACCAGTACTTCCTGCACGCCAAGATGCAGGAGAACTGGGGTCTCACCAAGCTCGCCAAGCACACTCGATACGAGTCCATCGACGAGATGAAGCATGCGGAGATCCTCACCGACCGCATCCTGTTTCTCGAGGGGCTCCCCAACTATCAGAAACTCAACGTCCTGCGGATCGGACAGACGGTCGCCGAGCAACTCGAGGCCGATCTCGCCGTAGAGATGGAGGCGGTGAACCGGCTGCGTCCGGGCATCGAGCTGATGCGTTCTCGCGGCGATGTGACCTCCGCCCGGATCTTCGAGAAGATTCTCGAGGACGAGGAAGAGCACGTCGATTACCTCGAGACCGAACTCGAACTGCTGGCGAAAC
Organism: uncultured Nocardia sp.; assembly: GCA_966435935.1. Classification (GTDB taxonomy): domain Bacteria; phylum Actinomycetota; class Actinomycetes; order Mycobacteriales; family Mycobacteriaceae; genus Nocardia. The sequence goes on along the minus strand of CBJNFW010000021.1, from coordinate 30,903 downwards.
TCGGTGAGCCGCTTTATCTTCAGCGCTTCACCGAAACCCCTGAAGGCGACTGAGTCCGCTCGCGCCCGGCCGGTCGCGCGACCGGACGGGCGCATCGCGGCTACATCCGACGCAATGCGGAGATGCGCTCGGACAGTTGATCGACCGTGGCCAGCGCAGTCGGCGGCCCACCGCACTCCCGGCGCAGCTCGCCGTGAATCACGCCGTGCGGCTTACCGGTGCGGTGGTGATGCATGGCGACCAGACTGTTGAGTTCGCGACGCAATTCGCCCAGCCTGTCCGCGGTGGCGACACGTTCCGACGCCGCCGAGGCGCTCGGGCTCTCCTCGGTGACCGTGGCCGTCGCACTGCGCTGCTGAATCTGGCGGGTCTGCCGATCACGAAGCAGCGCGCGCATCTGCTCGGCATCGAGCAGACCCGGAATGCCCAGATAGTCGGCTTCCTCGTCGCTGCCGGAGAAGGTCGCCGTGCCGAATGAATCACCGTCGTAGATCACCTGATCCAGTTCGGCGTCCGCGGCCAGTGCCACGAACTTCTTCTCCTCGTCGCCCGGCTCGTCCTGCTGCTTGTTGGCCTCGATCAGCAGCTCGTCGTCCAGGGCGTTCTTCTCACGGTGCGGTTTGCCGATGACGTGATCGCGCTGCACCTCGAGCTGCGCGGCCAGATCCAGCAGCACCGGCACCGAGGGCAGGAAGACGCTCGCGGTCTCCCCCGGACGCCGGGCACGCACGAAACGGCCGATCGCCTGCGCGAAATACAGCGGCGTGGATGCGCTGGTCGCGTAGACGCCGACCGCCAGGCGCGGGACGTCGACCCCCTCGGACACCATGCGCACTGCCACCATCCACGGATCGGTACTGCGGGCGAACGCATCGATCCGGTCCGAGGAACCCGGATCATCGGACAGCACCACCGCGGGTTTGCTACCCGAAATATGTTCCAGCAGATCGGCGTAGTCGCGCGCCTTCTCCTGATCGGTGGCGATCACCAGGCCGCCCGCGTCGGCCATCCCCGTGGCGCGCAACTGCCGCAGCCGGGTGTCGGCGGCGCCGAGCACCTTGGACATCCAGTCGCCGGCGGGGTCGAGTGCGGTGCGCCACGCGCGTGCGGTCTGCTCGGCGCTCAGCGGCTCACCCAGGCGCGCGGAATACTCCTCGCCCGCGCTGTCGCGCCAGTGCGCGTCACCCGAATAGGCCAGGAACACCACGGGCCGCACGACGCCGTCGGCCAGCGCCTCGGCGTATCCGTAGCTGTGATCGGCGCGCGAACGCGGGAATCCGGCCTCGTCGGGCTCGTAGGTGACGAACGGGATCTGGCTGTCGTCGCTGCGGAACGGAGTGCCCGTGAGCGCCAGACGGCGCGTCGCGTCGCCGAACGCCTCGGCGGTCGCCTCACCCCAGCTCCTGGCATCGCCCGCGTGGTGGATCTCGTCGAGAATCACCAGGGTGCGGCGGTTTTCGGTGCGCACGCGATGTTTGAACGGGTGCGAGGCCACCTGTGCGTAGGTGACCACCACGCCGTGGTAGTCACCGGACGTACCGCCCGCAGAATTGGAGAAGTTCGAATCCAGCGCCAGCCCGGCCCGCGCCGCCGACGCCGCCCACTGATGCTTGAGATGTTCGGTAGGAGCGACCACCGTCACCTGATCCACGGTGCGATCGGCCAGCAGTTCCGACGCCACTCGCAGCGCGAACGTCGTCTTACCTGCTCCCGGGGTCGCGACCGCGAGAAAATCACGTGGTTTGGTCGTCAAATACCTGGTCAGAGCCCTGCGCTGCCACGCACGTAAAGAACCGCCACCACCCGAAGTCACTCCACGAAGAGTACCCACCCCCACCGACAACCTCCCAATCCGACACTGTGTCTTCGGCCTCCGCTTCGCTCCGGCGGGCCGCGGCCCCCCATGGCTCGATTCTTCCGTCCTCCGCTCCTCCGCTTCGCTCCCCCGCCCCGTCGATCCAGAATCGAGCCGGGCCGCGGCCTTGGGAGTTGGCGTTGCCCGGGGGGCGGGCGGGCCGTGTGATCACCGAATACTGTCTGTGCTCGGCGCCCGCTTCGGTCAGTCCAGAATCGATTCTGGTCGCGGCCTTTGCATTTGGCGTTGCCCTGGGGCGCGCGAGCGGGTTATCGCCCCGTTGTCTGCGCTTCGTCGCCCCGTCGTCCCGCTCCGCCGGTTCAGAATCAGCCGGGCCGCGGGCCTTCCAGTTGTCCGAGGTGGATACGGCGGGTGATCGCCGTGTTGCTTGCGCTTCGCTGCCCCACTCGCTCGATCCGGAATCGCCCGAGTAGCGGCCATGATGCCGGTGTTGCCCGAAGTGCGCGGGCCGGGTGAGGTGCGGACCTGCCGGCGATCCGTGGTGGCGGCTCGGGTGACTTCGCGCGTTATGGGTATTTCCGAGCGGTAGTGATCTGCGACTCTTTTCGGGCTGGTGCACCGAGGTTGCCGGACTCGGTGCGCGGCGGCGCCGGGATGGGTCCTGGTCCGGCGGGCAAAGTTTCGGCCATCGAGTGGGTGGCGGTGCGACACCGGCGGGTGGATCACGTGGTGGGCGCGCAATTCGGACGGTGGTAGGCGATGCTGTTACGCAAGATGAATGATCACAGGGCGCCGCGGACGGACGGGGATCGGCCGAAGTGGGTCGATCAGGCCGCGCGTGCGGTGGGACGGTGGCTGATTCTGGTCATCGGACGTGCGGTGCACGGGTTGCTGCGCGGCTGGGCGTTGGTGGCGCGGGTGGTCATCAAGGCTTGGCACGATTCGATATTCACCAAATCGGCGGCGGCGTCCTTCTGGCAAATGCTGTCGCTGGCCCCGCTGCTGCTGGGACTGCTGGGCAGTCTCGGCTACGTCGGCGGCTGGTTCGGGCCCGATACGGTGCACATCGTCGAGAGCAAGATCATCACGTTCAGCCGGGACCTGTTCAGCACCACCGTGGTCGACGACCTCATCCAGCCCACGGTGGGCGATGTGCTGCAGCGCGGGCGCGGGGCCGTCGTGTCGATCGGATTCGTGATGTCGCTGTGGGCCGGGTCCTCGGCGATGGCGACGTTCGTGGACGCCATCGTGGAGGCGCACAACCAACAGGACGCCCGGAATCCGGTGTGGCAACGCATTTTCGCGCTGCTGTTGTACGTGGGATTCCTGATCGTGTCGGTGTTCGTCCTGCCACTGGTGGCCCTCGGTCCGGCGCTGATCGGGCGGGTGCTGCCCGAGGCGTGGCGCGAGCCCGGACTACGGCTGCTCGACTCGTTCTACTATCCGGGCACCGGGCTGCTGATCATCATCGGGCTGACCACGCTGTACAAATTCGCGCTGCACCGATCGCTGCCGTGGCATCGGCTCTTCGGGGGTGCGCTGGTCGCGGGGGCGTTCTTCATGGCTGCCAGCATCATCCTGCGCCGCTATCTGAGCTGGGTGTCCCGCAACGGCATCAGCTACGGGGCGTTGTCCACACCGATCGCGTTCCTGCTGTTCACCTATTTCCTCGCGTTCGCGGTAATTCTCGGTGCGGAATTCAACGCGACCGTGCAGGAGTTCTGGCCCGCCCGCACGACCCGCTTCGACGTCATCCGGCGGTGGCTCTCGTTCCGGTTGCGCCGCAGCCTGGATCCGACCGTCGAAATATCCGGGCGGGATTCGACGACGGACTCCGAACGCGGACCGCGACGTCCGCCCGGGACGAGTCCACTACGGATCACCTCCTAGCGATTCCGCCGAAATTCCTGTGCCGCAGCCTGTCCGGACGCCCGGCAGCGCGCCGGATCAGTCGCCGTCGCCGACGGGCGAGTTCGGAAACGCCCGTGCCAGTGCGGCATCGGCGATGATCTGGGTGAGCAGGTCCTTGAGCTGGCATTCGGGCAGGATCGCCGCCGTACCGGCGAACGGTTCGGCGACGTCGAGGCCGTCCGCCGCCAATTCGGCTATCACCCAAGGCATGCCGGTTCCGTCGGCGGAATAGCCGAGCGCCTCGCGCAGTGCGGCGATGGTGGACAGCATCAGATCGGCGCGGGCGGCGACCGCCGCGCTCATCCGCTCCTCCAGCTCGGCGCGACGACCCTCCAGCGCACCGAGTTCGACGCCCGACGCGGCCTCCTGCGCTTCGCTGATGCGCACGAGCCCGCCCTCGAGCAGTTCGAACCCTTCGTCCAGAACCAGTGTGCCGACGGCGATCTCCTTCTTCGCCAGGCCCGGCATATCGCGCATGAAACCGTCCAGGACATCCATCGCCGCGATCATCCTGGTCCGGATGTCCACCCGGCGCTGATGCTCCCGCTCGGCCGCATCGCGTTCGGCCAGCGCGTGATCGAGCGCGCGCTCGAGCTGCAACGCCAAGGACAGCGAGTCCGGCGCGATCGCACCGCGCAGCAGCTCCCGGCCCTCCTGCGGGGTGGCGATATCGAGGAAATGGCCGACGCTCTCGCGCAGGGATTGCAGTTCCTCGCGGCAGAGTCCTGGTTGACGGAACACCTGCAGATACTGTTCGAGGGTTACCGATAGATCGATTTCGTCGTCACTCACGACCTCACCTCGCCCGTGCTCGGCTCCGTCCTGCGTCGAGCGTACTGCGCCGACAACTCGCTCGCAGGCTGGCTCACGTCTTCGAGATTGCCACAGGCGGCGATGTCATGGCGGGAACCTGGGTGATCTCAGTCGTCCGGCGGGTCTCGGAACGCTGTACCGCACGAAATGTCCTGCGGTAGGCCAGCGGCGGCACGCCCAGTTCGGTGCGCATGTGATGCCGCAGCGACGAGGCGGTGCCCATCCCGGCGGCGCGGGCCACCGCATCGATCGGCAGATCGGTGGTCTCGAGCAGATGCCGCGCGTGCCGCAGGCGCTGCTGCAACAGCCAGGCGCCGGGCGCCTGCCCGGTTTCGGCCTTGAAGCGCCGAGTGAAGGTACGCACACTCATCCGGGCGTGCGCGGCCGAGGTGGCCAGGTCCAGATCGCGGTCGAGGTGTCGCAGCATCCAGGCTCGGGTGGGGGCGGTGCCGTCGGAGCCGTCGTCGGGAACGTGCCGGTCGATGAACTGCGACTGGCCGCCCTCGCGCCACGGCGGCACGACGCAGTAACGCGCGGCGCGATTGGCGACCTCGCTGCCGTGATCGGTGCGCAGCAGATGCAGGCACAGATCCAGTCCGGCCGCCAAACCCGCTGCGGTGCAGATATTTCCGTCCTCGACGAAGAGCAGGTTCTCATCCAGTCGCACCCGGGGGAAGAGCCGGCGGAAATCCTCGGCGTGGGCCCAGTGCGTGGTGGCGCGGCGGCCGTCCAGCAGGCCCGCGGCCGCGAGGACGAACGCGCCGGTGCAGATCGACAGGACGCGCGCGTCGGCCCGGATCGTCCCCAGCGCCTCGGCCACCTCGCCGGGCAGCGTGCCGTCGAGACGGGCCTGCGGAAGCTGGGTGCCCGGCACGATCACGGTGTCCGCGGTGGCGAGCAGCTCCGGTCCGGCCTGCGGAACGATCGTGTACCCCGCCGTGGAGACCACGCCGGCGCGATCCAGGCCGCAGACCTGGACGTCGTAGAGCGGGGAACCGTCCGGAGCCGCCACCGACCGGAAGACGGTGGGCGGGATCGTCATGTCGAACCCGACCACCGGCGCGAGCGCCAGTACGGCCACGGTGTGCACAGGACTCATCGAATTCTCCGTTCCCGCGGATACCACCCTGCCGATGCACCACCATGAACCGCATCGGGGCCAGAGCACTCCGACGCACATGATCCGCAGCGCCACAACGGTTTACCCACGAGCATCACGCTTCACCACCCACGGCCATGCCGATTGCCGGAACGGGCCGCGAGATCAGCGCACCGGCAGCCGAACCCGATAATCCGACGCACCTGATCGACGGCAGCGCAAAGGGTTCCACGTCCGGCATCGCGGCATCGTCCCGCGCGCACACCGGCCAGCCGATCGGCCGGCACAGCTCGCGAGTACATCGCGCCGGCACACGAATCGCGGTACGCGGGTATCCGACCGCAAGGGCGACAACTGGTTTCGTGTTCGGCATCACCGCTTCACCCGCCCGCCGTACGGGTCTCGATCGGTGAGGCAGTAGGTCCCGCCCGCGGGATCGCGCATGACCGTCCACTCGGCGCCGTCGCCGATGCGGCGCGCGCCGAGTTCCTGATGCCACGCCGCGACGTCTTCGATGTCCGAGCAAGCCAGGTCGAGGTGCGCCGAGGGCGCGCGGTCCCGCATCAGACGCTGCAGCAGGATGCGAACCGGCAGATGATCCGGCACGTCCAGCCGGGTGTACTCAGGCTGGGAGGTCGGCGACAGGCCCCACCCGGTCAGCGCCGACCAGAACCGGACCTCGTCGTCGAATCCGCTCGGGCCGATGTCGAGGCAGACCTGGTCCAGGATGCTGACCGCACCATCGGGCGAGGCAACGGGCGGCGGAATCCGCCGGCCGTCATCGGTGGTCAGGCAGAACGCCAGGCCGTGCGGTGAGCGCATCAGCGCCCAGCGCCCGTGATCGGCGACGACCCTTGCCCCGAGCGCCTCGGCTCGGCGAACGGCGGACGGCAGATCGTCGACGTCCAGGTCGAGGTGCGCGCCGCCGGAATCCCCGACCGCCTGCATCCGCAGGCATGGATCGCCTTGGGCGGCAATGAGAGTGGCGAATTCGGCATTGGCGCCGCGACGTTCGGACAGGCGGGTGCCCGTCGCGGTCGACCAGAAGGCCGCGGCCTCGTCGAAGCGATCGGCCGGGCGATCGATGAACGCCCAATTCCATCGGATCACGACATCCTCCTGAGGTTGGCCAGATATTGACGGATTGTGGCAGTCAGGCCACTCGTCCCGCAACCGCATCTCCGGCACGCTCATCGAGTGACCGAACTGCAGGACCCCACATCGGAATTCGGCCCCGGCGGCGATACTCCGGACGCCGGCTCGCGCGATATCGCACGACCATCGCGGCTCGCGCGGCTGCCGCTGCATCCGGCCTGGCTGGTGGCCGTCGCGGGATTCGTGGCGTTGATCGGGGCGGCCGGATTCCGGTCCGTGCCCAGCGTGCTGATGGATCCGCTGCACCGGGAATTCGGCTGGTCGCACGGGACGATCGGCACCGCGGTTTCGCTGAATGTGCTTCTGTACGGGCTGATCTCACCGTTCGCGGCAGCACTGATGGATCGGTTCGGCATCCGGCGCGTGGTCGCGGGCGCGCTGGTCCTGGTGGCGGCGGGCAGCGGGCTCACCGTGTTCATGACCCGGCCGTGGCAGCTGCTGGCGACCTGGGGGTTGCTGGTGGGGGTGGGCGTGGGCTCGATGTCGATGCCGTTCGTGGCCACCATCACCGGACGCTGGTTCGTCCGGCATCGCGGGCTGGTCACCGGTGTGCTCACCGCGGCCGGAGCCACCGGACAGCTGGTATTCCTGCCATTGATCTCCGCGCTGGCACAGGCCTACGGCTGGCGCACGCCTTCGCTGGTGGTCTCGGGCGCGGCGCTGGCCGTGGTGCCGCTGGTCCTGCTGTTGATCCGCGATTTCCCCAGCGATATCGGCGTCGCGGCCTACGGTGCCGAACCGGGCAGCGGCGCCGGCGTGCGCACGGTCCTGCGCGGCGGGGCGGCGCGTGCGGTGACCGTATTGTCCCGGGTCGCGCGCACACCTCAATTCTGGTTGCTGGCAGGCGGTTTCGCGGTCTGCGGCGCGTCCACCAACGGCCTGGTCGGCACCTACTTCGTGAGCGCCGCGCACGATCACGGCATGCCGCCGACCACCGCGGCCGGACTACTGGCGACGGTCGGAATCTTCGATGTGGCCGGGACCATCGCGTCGGGCTGGCTCACCGACCGGATCGAATCCCGGTATCTGCTGATGATCTACTACGGCCTGCGCGGGCTGTCGCTGGCCATCCTGCCCTCGCTGCTCGCACCGGAAACCGAGCCGAGTATGTGGGTGTTCATCATTTTCTACGGTCTGGACTGGATCGCGACCGTGCCACCCACGGTTGCCTTGTGCCGCAGGTATTTCGGAGACGACGGGCCGGTCGCGTTCGGGTGGGTGTTCGCCTCTCACCAGATCGGCGCGGCGTTGGCCGCCACCGGTGCGGGCATCATCCGCGACCTGCGCGGCAGTTACGACCTGGCCTGGTACATCGCGGCGGCGCTGTGCGCGATCGCGATGTCGATGTCCGGATTCATCCGCTCGCGCGCTCAGCCGTCGATCGAATGATGGTGGCCGGACTCGATGGCCTTGTGTTCGGCGCGGCGGCCGTCCCAGCGGCTCGGCTCGTCCTTGCGGCGGGGCGGCCGGTCGTTGGCCACGAGTACCGCGATCCACGGCAGCGGAACCGAGACGCCGATGATGGCCAGCGAGATGAGCGCGTTGTGCCACAGCCCGTACGCGCCTGCGGCCAAGATCAGGCAGGGAATGCGGAAACCCATCAGCAGCATGTACCGGCGCACCCGGTCGCGATGCTGCTGTTCCAGCGAGGGCGCTGCCTCGGTGATCAGGACCGCGGCCTCCGGTTTGGGTCCGCGGAAGAATCCGCCCGAACCGCGCGGTCGTGCCGACGAGTCGGCCCCGGCCGACGGAATCCGCACTTCGGGGTCCGGATTGCGCGGCGCGGCGTCGTCCGCTTCGCCGGTGCGCCCCGCCTCGTCGCGGGCCTCACCGCCACCGACCGGCCGGCCGTGGACTTCGGCATCGGGGGTTTCGCCGTCACGCTCCATGCCTCGAGTCTTCCACTCCCGGAGACCGGATGCACACGCCGTGATCGCGACCACCCAGCAGCGGTCCCACCGCAGGATGCGGCATCATGGAGGGGTGAGCACCGATACCATCGTTCGCCCCGATACGACCACCGACGAGTCGACCGACAGCGACACCCCCAAGTACTTCCACTACGTGAAGAAGGACAAGATCGCCGAGAGCGCCGTGATGGGCACTCACGTGGTGGCGCTGTGCGGCGAGGTGTTCCCGGTCACGCGATCGGCCAAGCCCGGCTCCCCGGTCTGCCCGGACTGCAAGCGCGTCTACGAGATGATGAAGAAGTGATCCGCTAGGACTGGGCATCTCTGCAGTTCAGCAGGTCATTCACGGCAGGAAAGCGTCACTTTTGGTGCCACTTTCAGCCGGCTCGGGCGCTGCCCGGCGCGGTCGGCTCCCCCGCTCATCGGTGAGACGACGCAGAAGGACTAGCCGTGTCTCGAACACTCCTCGCGCACAGATCTCCGGCAAATTTCCCGGCGTGCGGTGCCTCGGGGTTCGAGCCCCACTCGAACACCGGGCGCGACTTCGAACACAGCTTCCGAACCGCTCGGATTTCGAGCGTATGCCGGAATCGACTGCCGGCTACGACATCCCTCGATCCCCCGGTGCGTAGACGATCCCGCCTCCATGATCGCCCGAACGGGCGAACACCGCACGCGACTTCGTCACTGACCCGCGGCCGGTGCACCGGTTCAACAGTCCGAACCCTGCTCGGGCGTGCAGACACCTCACGGCACCTGGTTTCCGAAAAGACGACAGCGTAGAGGTCCCTACAATTCGGCAACCCTTCCAGATGCGATCGATCCGCAAATGGGCGGAGCCGATTCGTCGTCGTCCGCATTCCACCGAACAGCAAAACCGCTGTTCAATCGCCCTTCGATGCAGCGTGAATCACTGGAAGTATCGGCGATCGCCTGTCCGTCCCGATTCACAGAACGTCGACAGGACGTCGCGGAACCGCTGCACATCTACCACCTGATCGTGCGGCGACCTTCCTGCAGCGTTTACTCCAGATAGGTTGCCGCCGGGCCGATCCGACAGCTCCCAGAGCCTCCCCCACCCGGGCGACCCGATCGGCAGTCATTTGTACACGAGCGTCATGGGTAGGTCGCGCGAGCCACTTCATCACCCCTCCACCGACACCGCGTACGAACGGTCCCGAGCCGGGCGCAGCGAGCGCACTGTTCATCTCCCACAGCGGATCTCGGGCCGGGGCCAGGTCCGGATCGACCACTGGCAGGGACTTCCACTGACAAGTCGGCCCGGGAGCGCAGCCACTCATCCGCCCAGATCCGCCGCCACCTGCACGACCAGGCGGTCGGCAGCGATCAAGGTCCGCAGCTTGCGACGGAACTCCTCGGGATAACGCCTGGGCACGAACAAGTCTCCTTCGATGACATCGTGACCAGGCGTCGAGCAAACCGACTCCGGCGAACCGGGGGAACATCATCTCCGGACTCACCGGGGTGGCTCAGCCGGGCGGGTGACTCGTGAACCGTCTGTCGCCCTTGATGGTTGACTTGCCCGTGATGTGTCGTCTGCCCGCCTGGTCCCCGCTCACGGTCTGACTCGACAGAGGTGTGACGTCAAGGTGCCGTGAGAGGTTCTTGAAGTCGACGTACCGATCGTTGTTCACGAGCTTTCATCGCCGATCAATCCTGCTCGCCAGACCTTCTTGTGCGGTAATTACATTCTCCTATATGGTATCTATCATTCTTGTACATATGAGCAACAAGAAGGACTCGCGATGGCCATAACCCTCAATCCCGTGGAGCCGTTCGGCGCCGAGATCACCGGAGCGTCCAGTAGCGATCTTGTCGATCCCGCAGCCGCCGAGGGGTGCCGGGCGGCGTTGGACAAGCACGGGGTTGTGATCTACCGCGATCTGCACATCACCGACGAACATCTGGTCGCCTTCACCAGGTTGCTCGGTGATCCGGTGATGTCTCGGACCCGTGAACATCGGCTCGGCGAGATCGAAACGATCACCCTCGACCCGTCCAAGACCGATGCCGCGCTGGCTTCCATCCGGAAAGGTAACTTCCACTGGCACATCGACGGCGCCACCCTCCAAGTGCCCCAGAAAGCAACCCTGTTGAGCGCGCGCGAGGTCGACTCCGCCGGAGGCGACACCGAATTCGCCAACACCTTCCTGGCGTACGAGGCGCTACCGGAGAAAGAAAAACAGCGACTGGAGGGCTTACATGTCCGACACAGCTTCAGTGCCGCCCAATTACTGGCCAACCCGAAGCCCAGCAAGACCGAGCGCGCAGCCTGGGCACGAGTACGCGACCAGATCCACCCGTTGGTGTGGACGCGCCGCAACGGTCGCAAGTCGCTGTTGATCGGGGCGACTGCCGACCATATCGTGGGTGTGCCCGTCGACTGGGGCCGGGCACTGCTGACCCGCCTGCTGGACTGGGCTACACAACCGCAGTTCACCTACCAACATCGTTGGCACCGAGGCGATCTGGTGATCTGGGACAACACCGGCATGCTGCACCGCGCCATCCCCTTCGAACCCACCTCACGTCGGCTGATGCACCGCACCACGCTCAACGGTATCGAGGCGGTCGCCTGAGATGAGCACGGACAACGAAACGACCGACCTGCACCAGCGCCTGCGCTATCTGGAGGACCGGGCCGAAATCCTCGACTGCATCGCCCGGCACGCGCGTGGCTGCGACCGCCACGATGCCGAATTGATCGGCAGCGCATACCATCCCAATGCAGTCGACCATCACGGCAACGCCACCAACAGCGGGGCCGACTATGCGGACTGGGCCAACGCCACCCATGCGGCCACCTCGCAGGTACACACCCACAACATCACCACCCACACCTGTGAGATCGACGGGGACACCGCACACGCCGAAAGCTATTCGATCGTGGTGCTGCTCGGCAGCGACGGCCGCACCGCGCAGTTCATCAGCGGCCGCTACATCGACCGGCTCGAACGCCGGGACGGCCACTGGCGCATCGCGTTGCGCCGCTCCACCGTCGAGGTCATGTTCACCGCCGACGCCCGGGTGGTGCAGTCCCGGTTCTTCACCGAACAGGGCTATCTCAAGGGCACCCGGGACACCACCGACCTGTCCTATCAACGCCCACTTCGATCGGACTCCCCTGCCCCGGCCCGCTGGAGCGATACGCCCACAGCATCCGACGGCCCCTCGAGCTGACCGTACGGCTCGCGCACACCGGTGTAGCTACAGCACACGCGAGCGCCCTGGTCGGGCTTGGCGCTGTAGGGCCGCGCGAAAAACCCGGCGCCGATTCGGACCGTTTCATCGACCCGGCCGAGAAGGATTCCGACCGGCCCACACCGCGAACCAGCGGGGAAATGGACACAACGTGAGAGCTGTCAGCCAGCAGGTCCTGGGCGGCCCGGACGTTCTGGAGACCGTCGAAGTCCCCCAACCCACGCTGCGGCAGGGCCAGGTACTGATCCGGCTGGCAGCCACGTCGGTGAACCCCGTCGACTGCAAACTCCGCGCCGGACAGGTGCGATTTCTGGGAGAGCCGCCTTTCACGCTCGGATTCGACCTGTCCGGCACCATCACCGAGGTAGGCGAAGGAGTAACCGAATTCCGTTCCGGTGACGAAGTTTTCGGCATGGTGCACACCCGCACCGGCACCTACAGCGAATACGTCACAGCCCGCGCCGACACCCTCGCCCCGTGTCCCGCCGGATTGGACCTCGCCACGGCCGCCGCACTGCCCACCGCCGCGCTCACCGCGTGGCAGGCGCTCGAGCTGGCCGAATTGCGTTCGGGCGAGCGGATTCTGGTCCACGCGGCCGCCGGTGGGGTCGGCCATCTGGCCGTGCAATTCGCCAAGCTGCGCGGCGCGCACGTGATCGGCACCGCCCGCGGCGTCAATCACGAGTTCCTGCGCGACCTCGGCGTCGAGGAGCTGATCGATTACACGACAACGGATTTCACCACCGGCATCAGCGATGTCGACGTCGTGCTCGACCTCGTCGGAGGAGAGTACGGATCGCGATCCTTGCGGGTATTGCGCCCGGGCGGCCGCTATATCACCGCACAACAGTCCGACGCCAGCGACGATCCCCGATCCGCCCTGGTCACCGGCACGCCGTCTCGACCGGACCTGCTCGCGATCGGGAAGCTGGTAGAGGCCCGACAGGTGCGCGTACACATCGACCGGACGATGTCACTCGGCGAGGCCACCGAGGCTCACCGCATCAGCGAAACAGGCCGCGTGCGAGGCAAACTCGTACTCACCCCATGGTGAGCAACGACCATGACGGGCCACCGAGCAAGCCCCCACCACAGCATCGAGGCCGACAACGCCCCAGACGGAAAGGAATGGCATGCGAATCGGATTGACCGGCATGGGTGCGTCGGTGGACAAGATCGTCGGCCAAGCGGAGCGCGCGGAGGCAGACGGATTCACCTCCCTGTGGTACGCGAGCACGGTGGCCGGGGATCCACTCACCGCGATAGCGATCGCGGGGCGCAGTACCAATCGCATCGAACTCGGCACCGCGGTCCTGCAAACCTACCCGTGTCATCCTGTGCTGCAAGCCAATCGGGTCGCGGCCGTTGTCAGCGCGATGAACCGCCCCGGTTTCACCCTCGGCATCGGCCCCTCGCACCGGGCACTGGTGGAAGGCGTCTACGGCCAGTCCTACGACCACCCGGGCCGCAACACCGAGGAGTATCTGCACATCCTGACCGCTGTGCTGCACGGCCAGGAGGCGGATTTCCAGGGGCAGGATTGGTCCGCGCGCTCCGCCGGTGCGGTCGCGCCGTTTGAGTATCCCGTGCCCACGCTGCTGGCGGCATTATCACCACGACTGTTGCGGATCGCCGGCCAGCTCGCCGACGGCGCCATCTGCTGGATGGCAACGGCGAAAGCACTCGAGAGCCGGATCGTACCGGGAGTGACCGCGGCGGCCGAGGCGGCCGACCGCCCGGCGCCGCGGATCGTGGCCGGGCTGCCGGTCGCGGTGCACGAGGACCGAGACGCCGCACGCGAAGCCGTCGCCGTCGCCGCCACCGTCTACTCGGGCATGCCCAACTATCAGCGCATCCTCGACGCCGGCGGCGCGGCGACCGCCGCCGACGCGGCGATCGTCGGCACCGAACGAGCCGTGACCGAGCAACTGCGAGCGCTGCTCGACGCGGGCGCCACCGATATCTGGGCCAACATCGTGCCCGTCGGCATCGACCGGGCTGCCTCCGCCCGCCGGACCCGTGACCTGCTACGCAGCTTGCTCACCGAGCCGGAACCTCGAGCGGGCGTTGGCCGATGACGATGACCGAGGACGAAGACACCGGCCACCGCAGACACGTCTTTCGCGAACTCGGCTTCGCCACCACGATGGTCGGCGACGAGCTGCATGGCGCGGCGACGGTCACACCGCATATGCACGTCCCCGGAACCACTCGATTACGAACCTCGATCCTGGCCGCGTGGACCGATTCGGTCACCGGCCTGCTCGCCTCGCTGACGCTGCGGCCGCGGGTCCCGGTCACCGTGGAACTCGACGTCCAGCTCACCCGTCCGGGCCCATCCGCCGGGGAGGTACGGGTGCACGGCCGAGTACTGAAGTCCGGACGCACGATCTTCGTCGCCACCGTCGAATTCCTCTGCGCCGGAGAGTCGTTCGGATTCGGCAGCGCCACGTTCATGGCAGCACCGAACCGCGCCCTGCAGGCACCCGACCGCCTCAGCATCGGGCTGCCCCCGGCACCCACACGGCTGAAGGTTCCGCTGGCACAGCGCGTCGGCTGCCAACGCCGCGCGCCCGGAACCGTACTACTTCCGCGATCCGAAGACGGATTGAACTTCTCCCACACCATCAGCGGCGGACTGATCGCACTGGCAGCCGAAGAAGCCGCCCTGTCACTGGCACCAGGCCGCACGCTGTGTGCGCTCGGTCTGCGCTACCTGCAGCCCGCCCGCACCGGACCACTCCTCGCCACCGCCACCCTCGCCCACGACCTCGGGCGAATCTCACTGCGCGACACGGGCAACGAAAACAGGCTGACCACCTGCGCGACCGTCCGGCTGTCCGGCGAATAGCACACCGCGAACGCCACACGGATCACTCCGAACGGAATCTCACGTGTCCGGTTCGACCTTGTCGAGGTATTTCTCGACCAACTCGATCATCTCAGCGTGCCCAGTGACGGTGCCGAACACCTCCTCGAGATGAATCATCCGCGGAATCGCCGACATCAAGAACACCACCGCCGCGGGAGGAATCGCGTTGTCCGCCAACCCGTATCGCTCCAGGGTCGGCTCCAGTGCGTCCACCAGGGCCCGGCGCAGGCGCTCCCCACCACGGCCGATGACCGGCCCGATCGACTTGCGGTGATTGGCCAATGCCATGAACTCCAGCAGCAGCGCGGCACCGGCCTTGTCGTTGGCATACGCCCATACCGCGCGCAACGGCCGCTCGCCGGCCGCGGCCCGCTCCAGTCTCCGCACCGAGCCCTCGGTGCCCGCTTCCAAGATCGCGATGTACAGATCGTCCAGCACCGGGAAGTAATACTGCACAAGACCCGGCGTCACACCGGCGCGAGTGGCGACACTGCGATAGGTGACAGCCGCGTAGCCCTGATCGAGCGTCAGCTCACCAGCAGCTCGAATGATGTCCGCACGGGTCTGCGAACTCCGCGACCCGACCCCGCGCCGACCACTCATCACAGCCACCCACGTCGCCGGCCCGCACGAGGCACAACACGCCAGGACACAACCGGCAGCAGCCCACCGACACCGGCCACCACCACGACGACCTCCTCGACCGAGAGCAGAACTTGCCGCATCGAATATATCCATCTCGTATCGAGCACCAACAACTGAACGGCCAGCAACAGAACCGCAGCCATCGGTCGGACCGGGCGGCGCCGCGACACGTTGCTACATCGCGTTCAGCTCACGGCAGCGGGTTGCTCGCGTGGTTCAGCCGACCACGACAGGCATCGCATGCCCGGCTCCATACGGCCGGAAGACGGGAACAACGGGCGTTTGCGGTGTTGCCTCGAACCGACAGCCGTCCGAGACGTCTGCGCCGACGCCCAGAGCCAGGGCCGTGCCGGTCACTGAAGGCGACCTCGAGCCTAGCGGCACCGGCGTTATGCCGCCGACGGCACCTGGGACCGGGTGCTGACTGTGTTGCGGGCGTTGGCTGACACTACCGGTGACCCGGACTGGGTAGTACCGATCGACTCGACGATCGTGCGTGCACATCAGCATGCCGCCGGCGCTCGCGCCGAGGCTCGGGAGTGTGATTATGAACCCGCCGATCACGGGCTGGGCCAATCGCGGGGCGGGCTGAGCACCAAGGCCCACGTGGCTACCGACGGCAACGGTCGCGGTCTGGCGGTGCTGATCACGTCTGGACTCGCCGATGCTGCCCGCGGTGCTCGAGCAGGTGGTGGTACCCCGCCTCGACGGCGGGCCATCCCGCTGCAACCCCGGCACGGTCATCGCCGACAACGCGTACTCGGCGGCATCGAACCGGAGTTTGCTGCGCGGCAAGCGTATTCGGGCAGTGATCCCCGAGCGTGCTGATCAGATCGCCAGCCGCAAACGCCGAGGACGTGCCGGTGGTCGGCCACCGGGTTTCGACACCGTCATCTACAAGCGCCGCAACGTCGTCGAGCGCGCGTTCAACAGGGTCAAACACTGGCGCGCGGTCGCGACTCGCTACGACTCGCGGTCACCTGTCGCGGCGGATTCGTGCTGGCCCGCATCGTCGGATGGCTCAAATCATCAGGAGACACAACCTAGTCTCACCCGGCTGGAAGAGCGCCCTCAACCAGCTGATACTCCACTTCGCAGACCGAATCACCATTCGATGAACCACGAGCGCTTACACAGAGATCCGTACACGCCCGCCACGGTCGCTCCGGCGCCGTGATAGCGGCGAGGCGATCAGTGTGCGCAGGCGCATGGGCTTTATCCCATCGGTGCCGGTGGTGTGTACGGTCGACTCGCTTCTGCCGGGACGTGTTCGGCGTGCTGGCCGGAACGGGTCACTCGCCGCTGTAGACGGGAAAGACGCTGTGGTCGCCGTAGTCACGGGCGCGCAGGCTGCGCAATACGCTCATGTCGTCGTCGGCGATCTCGAAGTCGACCTGGGCGTTGCTGCGCATGTGGTCGGGGTTGGCGGTCTTGGGCAACGACACGGCCCCCAACTGCAAGGTGTAGCGGATGCACAGCTGCGGAACCGTCACCCGGTAGCGGTCGGCTATCGCTTGGATATCCGGATTCTCGAGAATCGCCCCGTGCGCGATGGGTGAATACGCTTCCACGAGGATGTTTTGGCTGTCGCAGTAGGCGAGAAGTTCGGTCGGGGTGTTGCCCGCGTGGACGAGCAGCTGGTTCACCTGCGGGGTGACGGTGCAGGCCGAGAGGATGTTGTCGAGGTCGTGCTGCTCGAAGTTGGAGACACCGATGGAGCGGAGTTTACCGGCCTGGTAGGCGTTTTCCAGCGCACGCCATGCCTCGCGGTTGCCCTGGGCGTAATCCCCGCCCCGGAAGTCGTTCCACGGCTGGGGGCTGTGGATCAGCATTAGATCGATGTGGTCCAGGCCGAGGGTGGCCAGCGACGCGTCGATCGCGGCGGCGGCTCGGTCGTAGTCCTTGATCTCGGCGGCGAGCTTGGTGGACACGAACAGGTCCTCGCGCGGGGTGCCGCTGCCGCGGATTCCTTCGCCGACGCCGCGCTCGTTGCCATATGCCTGCGCGGTGTCGATGTTGCGGTAGCCGATCCCGAGCGCCGCCTCGACCGCGGCGGCGGCTTTGTCGTCGTCGATGAACCAGGTGCCCAAGCCCAGCTTCGGGATCTCGACTCCGTTGGACAGGGTGTAGGTCTCGTTCAGCATGGTCATGCGTTGTCTCCGTTCGTCTTCGGCAGCTCGCCGTACACCTCGTCGGTGACCGGTTCGAGCCATTCGTTGCTGACGTTCTCGCCCGGGGTGATGAAGGCGAGGTGGGAGAACCACGAGTCGGCTTTCGCCCCGTGCCAGTGTTTGGTGCCCGCCGGGACGCGGATCGTCGTTCCCGGCTCCAGGCTGACCGGCTCCTCGCCGTCGGCCTGGTACCAGCCGGACCCGGCCGTGCACAGCAGGAGCTGGTCGCCGCCGCCGTCGGTGCCGTGGTGGATGTGCCAGTTGTTGCGGCAGCCGGGCTCGAAGGTGATGTTGGCGACGGGAACGCTCCCACCGGTCAGCGGAGCGTTGTAGCTCTGGCCGATGAAATACTGCGCGAAGGCGTCGTTCGGCTCCCCGAGGGGGAAGATCTGGTCGAATCCGTTGTCGCTCACGGTGTCTCCTGTTCTGCTCTGCATGGATGGCGCGTTTGTTCAGTGGTCGAAGACTTGTTTGGCGACGGTCATGGCGCTCATGCCGTTGGGCCAGCCGGTGTAGAAGGCGAGGTGGGTGATCGCTTCTTTCAGTTCGGTCTCGGTGACGCCGTTGCCGCGGGCGTAGTCGAGGTGGAAGGTGAGCTGGTCGGTCTTGCCCATCGCGGTGAGCGCGGCGACGGTGATCAGGCTGCGGTCACGCTTGGACAGGCCCTCGCGTTCCCACACCTCGTCGAACAGGACCTTGTCGGTGTAGTGGACCAGGCCGGGCGCGAAGTCACCGAACGCACGCTGCCCACCGGTCCAGCCGGTGCTCTGCTCCTCGGTCATCACTGCTTCCTTTCATCGCCGGGGTGTGCGCTGTCGTGTTTTGGGGGTCGAGCCGCAGGGTGGCGGCGACGGCGGTGTCGGCGAGCATCGGGCGCAGGTAGCTATCGCCGTATCGGGCATATTTGGTGCGGTAGGCTGCATCGACCGCCTCGTGTACGCCTGTATCGGGTTCGGCGAAGCTGACGTCTTGGTCGACGCCACCGCCGCGGATACGTCCGACGGGGTTGCGGCGGGCGTGCTGGTACCAGGCGCCGTCGGTGCCACGGTAGGAGCGCACATACAGGTTCCCGTCGACGTTGACGATCCAGATCGGCACGAACTCCCGCAGTGCCCCGTCCTCGCGGCGGGTGCTGATCCGGACTTCCTCGATCTCGCCCCAACGAGCAAGATCGCTTGGCGTCCATGCAGTTTCGGTCATGAGGTCTCCTTGGCAGAGGGCAGCAACAGCGCCAGAACCGCGGTGGCGGCCAGGACGATGGCGGCGATGAGCAGGCTGGTGCGCACACCGGCGGTGAAGGTGTCGGGATGGGTGAGCAGCCCGCCGAACACGGCCACCGCGAGCGCGCCCCCGATCTGGCGGCTGGTGTTGAAGACTCCGGAAGCGACCCCGGCCTGCTGGGCAGCAACGGCGTCGAGCAGGACCGCGGTCGCCGGGGGTGACACGGTCGGCCCGCCGAGCCCGACCAGCATCATCAGCGCGGCCAGCGCCCACAGCGGGATCGACGCGGCACTCAGGCTGATGACGGCGAGGCCGATGGCCATCAGCGCGAGTCCGGTGACGATGATCGGTTTGCGGGGAAATCGGGCCGAGAACGGGGTCAGCGCGGCGCCGACGAGCATCATCGGCACGAACACCAACCCGGTGTGCAGGGCGGACAGGCCACGCTGCTGTTGCAGGAACAGGCTGATCACGAACGGCAGCCCGTAGTAGCCGACCATGAACGCGGGCAATGACGAACCCGGCCAGCGCGAGGGCAGCCAGCGCGAACGCCGCAACCACCGTCGGTGAGCCGAAGCCGCGGGCTCCAGCCTCGATCGCCGCGAACGTCAAAGCGCTCATGGCAACCACACCAGTGAGCTGCCCAGCCGGATCGAACGGCACCGGCCGCCGCGGGCTCGCCTCGCTGCGCGAGACCAGCCACAACGCCAGCGCGCCGACGGGCACATTGAGGAAGAAGATCAGTCGCCAATCGATCATGGTGAGCACGCCACCCAGGACCGGGCCCGCCGAGGACGCGACCGCCCCGCCCATCGCCCACAACGCGACCGCCCGCGCCCGCGCCGCCGACTCCGGGAACCCCTGGCGGATCAACGCCATCGACGCGGGCATCATCGCCGCGGCCGCTGCGCCCTGCACGAACCGCGCACCCACCAGCACAGGCAGGGCCGGGGCGAGCCCGCACGCGATCGAAGCCAGCACGAACACCACCATTCCGGTCGAGAACGCGCGCCGGGCACCGACACGATCGCTCACCGACCCAGCCGTCAGCAACAGTGCAGCGAACATCAGGGTATAGCCGTCGACCACCCACTGCAGCCCGGCCACCCCACCACCGAGGTCGGCGCGGATCGAGGGCAGCGTCACGTTCACCACGACCGCGTCCAAGGTGACGACGAAGAACCCCAGCACCGCCGCCGCCAGCGCCGATCGAGCATGACGAACCTCGGAAACCGGGCCGGGCGCGTGGGCGTGCGCCGGTGCCACCGGCGGGTGTACCGGAATGGAGGAAGTGGTCACGACATCCAGGAAACCGCTGTTCACGCCCGGGCGGGAGGGCGCGTTATGGGGGGTAGTGATTCAACCTCCCACACCGTGGTGTTCCTCGTACCGTGAGTGATGTGGACAACCGAGCCGAGATCAGAGACTTCCTGGCAACCCGCCGGGCCAAGCTCACCCCCGAACGAGTAGGGCTCCCCGCAGGCGGGCGCCGCCGCGTGCCGGGGCTGCGCCGCGAAGAGGTCGCTGTGCTCGCCGGAGTCAGCACCGACTGGTACATCCGCCTGGAAAAAGGCCATATCAGCGGGGTGTCCGACGACGTTCTCGCCGCGGTGGCCCGCGCGTTGCAGCTCACCGAGGCCGAACGCGAGCACCTGTTCAACCTCGCCCGCACCGCCAAGCCCGCGCGCACCCCGCGCCGCCGCGCCAAGATTCAGGTCCCGGCGAGTGTGCAGCGGGTGATGGACTCCATGACCGGCACCGCCGCGTTCGTCCGCAACGGCCGCCTCGACATCCTCGCGGCCAATCAGCTCGGGCGCGCCCTTTACGCCCCGGTCCTCGACAACCCCGCCCACCGCGCCAACATCGCTCGCTTCGACTTCCTCGACCCCCGCGCCGGCGACTTCTACCCCGACCACGACGGCGCCCTCACGATCGCGGTCGCGCTGCTGCGCGCCGAAACCGGCCGCCACCCCGACGATCCCGACCTCACCGCGCTCATCGGTGAACTGGCCACTCACAGCGAAGCCTTCCGCACCCGCTGGGCCGCCCACGACGTCCGCATCCACCGCGGCGGCATCAAGACCTTCCACCACCCCGCCGTCGGACACCTCGAACTCGCCTACGACTCCATGGACCTCATCGCCGCACCCGGCCTGATCCTCACCGCCTACACCGCCGAACCCGCCACCGAATCGGCCGACAACCTCGCCCTGCTCGCCGCGTGGGCGGCCACCGAACACTCACCGGCCACCGTGCAGCCCGACCAAACACTCACTGCGGCAACCGAAACCGAGAAGAAGACACCGTAGAACCGACCACACCCGGCTGCGGCCGCTGGCGGCTGAAACGATTACCATCGGAAAGCCGGTTCCGCTCGCCCATTGGCAATTGTGCCGCCTCGACCTATGGACTCCGCGAAGATCAGGCGACTGGTACGGCCACGCTGGTGGCAGCGATCGCAGAACAGGAAGCCCTTCAAGTAGTGGCTGTGTACCCGGTCGCGCTGCCCTTGGCCGCTTCGCGCGTGCATCACTTCCTGTACCCGCTCGAACAACTCGGGCGTGATGATCGGCTCATGCCGACCGGGATAGATGTCGTCCTTGTAGATGATGAACCCCACGTAGTAGGGATCGCCCAGCATGTCGTGCAGCTTGCTGCTGGAGACGGGCTGCTCGGGGTAACGCTTTGTAGCCCGCGTCGTCACCCCGAGATCCGCCATGATCGCCTCCAGTCGCTCGATCGAGTACTGGTTGGTCGAGTACAGCTCGAACGCCTTGCGTACCAACGGTGCTCACTGGGCGTCGATTCCGATGCTATTGACCAGCGTTCCCTCATGGTTCACCCGTTCAGATAGCCCAGGCGAGCACGAGAGATGGTGTCACCGAGGTCAACCGCCTTGCGGCGCAGCTTCTTCTGAATGTCGAGGCCCTGAATCTTGTTGGTGAAGTGGTTCATCACGTCGACCATGCCCTCGATGGCCTCGGCATAAGGGTCCGTCGCCGAAAGCAGGGTAGCGGGCCAGCGTAATTCGCTTACTCGCCATACGGCAGCAGCCGTGCGGCATCACGCACTACATCCAGCCGGTTAATGAAACTCTCCATACTCTGAAATTCGTTGATCATCTCGCTGAGATACAGTCCAATGTTCTCAAATTTGAACTGGCCCGATGTTGCTCCGGACTCATCAATCGCAGTCACGATTTCCAAGGAACCTAGAATGTTACGGCGGTCAGAAATAGATGCCTCATATCCGGCATCCTTAAGCCTTGCAACAAGTTGGCTCACATTAAAAAAATCGAGTATTGCGAGGCGGTTGTTCATCATATCCATAATTGTGTCCTGCGAGAGGGGGAGTAAGTAGTACGGCAAGTACAACTCAACGTACCCCATCATATGCCGAGTATCTGGTATAAGGCTAGCCAGCAGATCGTGGTTCAGCTGGCCATCCGGGGAGAGTAGTCCGTATCTTCGCATATTGTTTTGCCCCTCTCTCGCTGGGCGGCAAAGTATTCTTCTGTCAGTCCCGAGGCATTATAGAATGCGGTGTACAGGTGGATGCCATCGACACATATGCATGCATACCCTTGATCGCGCGCCTCGGCAATAATATTTTCTATTTCGGCAAGGTAGTTAGTGACATTGATGTCCAGGTCCGCTCGAAGCGTCTGCATTCCCTCAATGGTAATGATCTCCCCGACGGGTGCGTTGGTACGAGCGTGCGCGATGCTTAAGCGACGTTCTGTACGCTTCTAGCGTAGTGATCTTATACGTCGATACAATCTCATCACCTTCCACGCGCTCTTCCGCGAGGCGGGTCTTAATTTCAACCGTCCGCGGCTCACCATGTGGCTGCACGAAGGCTATATCGCCAATACGCAAAATCTGGGTAATATCATGAAGAATAGGGAATCCCCAGCCGCGTTCAGATAAAACCGGAGGCAGCTGCAACCAGGCCGCGCTCGCCGTGATACTCGTCAGGTCCGACTGGAACTCGAGAATTTTGTGATAGGAAGTAAATAACGCGACGATTTCCACCCAGCATCGCCCATGCAATCGCATCTCCCAGCCTACGGGCGTGGCCGAGTACGCCACGCAAAAATTTGACTTGGCCGACCAGCGATCTATTGCGGCGCATCTTACTTTTGCCATCTGTAATGACGGCTTGCAAGTCTCGTTGGAACGCAAGTAGGTCAGTTTGTATCTGCCATAGTTCATCGAGGGACTGGAACTCCATGCCGACGAACTTGCGCGCTAACTGATCCAGCCGCGGAAGCCACGGCGCAAGGTCGAGCTCAGGGTGGCGGCCTATCGTCTCTTCGACTGGCTCGTCAGGAGCATCGGTACCTGCCTGATTCACGGTGACTCCCTTTTGGCAAAGTTGGGCAATACGGCCTCCGGCCGAGGCTACGCGCGGGGTGTGACAAGACGCATCGGGATATCCCCTGTCAGAGGAGCGGCCGGTTCGTTGATGCTGTGCTGCACGCCAATATCGCCGCACGCACGCTGCTCTTCGCCTTGCCAAGCCGTCGAGCGATCTCCGCATATGAGTGGCCCTCGTTGTGGAGGAGTACAGCCTGGCGGGCCTGACGCTCGGTCATCCTTTGCTGCCGCATCTCTACGCCAGCCTCGCGCAGAAGCTCGAGGATGCCCCCTTCGACAGGCCATAGCGCTCGCACAGCTCCGGGGTAGAGGCTCCTGCCTCGTAGGCGGCTGTTATCTCGGCGATAGTGTCAGCCGATAGCCGACGCTCCAATCGACACGGCTGAACAACTTTTGTGTTCGTTTTTGCAGGTTGACGACGTGGGGCGGCTTCCACCTTGGCGATCACCCTGGCCAACCAGTCCGGTTCCCACTCTTTCAAGTACCGTCCGCTAACCCCGACACGAATTAACTCCCGACGATCTGTCGGGCCGCGGCCATCCGATGCGTCGACGCGCTAGCCGCCCCGATTTGGTCGCGACCAAGCGCGCCAGCAGCTGGTAGGACGTTGGGAAACGACGGGAATCCCGGTGCCACTTTGGGTGCCACTTTGTGCCCCAAACCGTGGGAATCCATGGGAAACAGCGAGGAGCAACGGGTCGCGGCAGGGAGCATAACAGCAGTTCAACATGGGTAGACCCCCAATTCACGCAGGTCACACGCGGTCATTGGGGGTCTACGAGATGATGAAGAAGTGATCCGCTAGGACTGGACATTCGGGCAGTTCAGCAGGTCATTTACGGTCGGAAGTGTCACTTTTGGTGCCACGGGGGCGGCGCGCCGAGCGGAAACGCTTGGCGCGCCGTAATATGCAGGCCAGCAGCAGGCCGCCGTCGACGGTCAGAATTGCTCCGGTGACGAAGCTGTTCCGCATGAAATGAAGGTGGGCCGCCGCGATCTGTTCCGGCTCGCCGATCGTGCCGGTCAGCGTGCGCTGTGCGAGGGTGGCGAACACTTCCGAGCGCTGCGGTTCGGGGATGCCGTCCCACATCGGGGTGCGGACCGCGCCCGACCGGACCGCGTTGATGCGAATCGGCGCGAGTTCGACCGCCAGTCCACGAACCAGGCCCTCGAGCGCGGCAGCGCTGGTGGCCGCGAGCGCCCTGCCCGGCGCCGGGCGCATGCCGATCGTCCCGGTGGTCAGCACGATCGAGCCGCCGGCCCGGATCCGGGGCGCGGCATATTTCGCCGCGGTGATCGAACCCCAGAGGCGGACGTCGAACATCGCGCGCGCCTCGGCCAGCGAGGTGTCCCGCAACGTGCCGGGCGGCGCCGCGTCGCCGGCGGTGAAGACCAGGTGGTCCAGCTCGCCGACGCGTTCGAACAGGGCGATGACGTCGGCCTCGTCACGAAGGTCTGCCACGACCCCGTCGCAGCTGTCCGGCAGTCCGGCCAGTGCGGTGGTCAGCCGCTCCTCACTGCTGGAGGCGATCGTGACCGCGGCACCGGCTGCAGCCGCGGCATGGGCCGTGGCCAGCCCCATTCCCGAACTGCCGCCGATGACGACGATCCGCTGCCCGGCGAGGGTGGATTCGGACATGGTGTTTCTCCTGTTTTCGGTGTTGAGATCGCACGAACGAGGTGATGACTCAGTGTGTCATCATAGCAGTGATGTCACACTGCGTCATCACGCTATGATGAACCTCGTGCCGCGATGGGACCCTCGAGCCGAGGAACGACTGCGTGAAGCCGCGCTGGAGCTGTTTTCCGAGCGTGGATACGACAACGTCACAGTCTCGGAGATCACCGAGCGGGCCGGGTTGACCCGCCGCACGTTCTCCCGTTACTTCACCGACAAACGCGATGTGCTGTTCGCGGGATCCGACCGGCTGGCCCCCGCTCTGGCGGAGGCGGTCCTCCACGCGGACGGCGCGCTTCCGCCCTTCGAGGCTGTGCTGACCGGGCTGGTGGCGGTCGGCGATCATCTGACCGAGGTCGGCTCGTCGATCGCCGCACAGCGCCGCGCGATCGTCCGGCGCAGCCCCGAACTCCAGGAACGTTCGCGAACCAAATTCGCCGCCGTAGCCGACTCGCTGACCGCCGCTCTCGAACAACGCGGCGCCCCGCCGTCGGAGGCGAACCTACTGTCCCAGGTCGCGATAGCCATCTTCCAGACCGCATGCGAGCGCTGGACCGACAACCCTCAGCCCACCCGACTCGCGGACTACATACACCAGGCATCGGCCGAACTCGCAGCCCACCTGAGTACGGTTGCCCCCGCATCACCGATCGCCGACCTGCGGTAAACCGGGATCGCTTGCGCGGAACTATTTGGTCATCGTCATCGAGGCTTCTGCCTGCACCTGTGGGTGGCAAGACTCGGCATGGAAGTCCAGTTGACCGGAAACTGGCGTTAGCGAGGGTTGGCGACCGAAAAGTCCAGTTCCTGCTCGAGGGGCATGGTCTCGATGAGGTCGGCATACAAGCGTCGCGGGCGCCGACCCCGGCCGCCGGAGTGATGGCGTGGTCGGCGTCGCCGATGAGGACGACCGATCCTGGGGTGCACGAGCACCTTCCAGCGGGACGTTGCGGGCGTTGCTGACCTGCACCTGTTCCGTCCGCGCCAGGAACGCCGACACCAGCGCCCGGCTGGAAGGTATTGCGGCCAGGACGGTTTCGGCCCACTCGTCGAAGTCTTCGATACCGGATCCGACGATCAACTCGGCGGTGTTTGCTCAATCGAGGCCGACGAAATCGGCCGAGGCGGCCCACAGTTCGTCGATGAGGCGGCGGTTGTGGGCTTGGGGTGACTCGAGGCCTTTTGCTCGGTGGCGGTGGAAGTAGACGCCGTTGATTTCCGGGTCGGCGCCGCGGCGGGCCAGGTCGATCAGGGGTTCGGCGCCGCGGGCCGGGGTGATGGTGCCGACGTGGCGCAGCGGGGTGCGGTAGAGCAGGCCGACGGTGCGGGAGTCGCGGCCGAAGCTCGAGGCCACGGGCCCGGGATGTACTGCGGCGGAGACGATTCCGTCCGACGACGAGCGCTGTGCGATACCTCGGGTGAACATGATGTTCATCAACTTGCTCGTCCCGTAGGCGCGCCACCCGAAGGCGCGGCGGCGCTGGTAGTCGAGGTCGGAGATGTCGACATGCCCGAACAGGTTGCCGACGCTCGCGGTGTTCAGCACGAGCGCACCGCGGACGGCGAGTTTGTCGTGCAGCAGATTGGTCAGCAGGAACGGTGCCAGGTGGTTGATCTGGAAGTTGGGTTCGTGCCCGTCGACGGTCCGCTGCCGCGGCTCGAAGAGGCCGCCCGCATTGTTGAGCAGCACGTCGATCGCGCCGGCATGGTCACGGATCTGCTCGGCGAGGCCGCGCACGTCGTCGAGGACGGCGAAATCGGCCGTGAAGGCGGTCGCACCGGTGTCGGCGGTCACGGCGGCGAGTTTCTGTGCCGACCTGCCGACGATGACGAGATCGACGTCGGGCGCGGCCAGCGCCCGCGCGGTCACCGCTCCGATGCCGTCGCTGGCACCGGTGATGACGATCGTGCGTCGCGAGTTCGAATCTGATCGGCTATCTGTCACCAGAGTCTCCAGTCGGTGGACGCGTGGCGTATGGCCGCGCGAGCTGTCATTGAGTGTGTGTGGCCGTCCGACGGCGGTCGGTGGCCCGGATCGACGTCTCCCTGCCCCGGCGGGCGCGGGTCCGCGCACCCGGCGCTTCCGTATCCCACCAGCTTACGATCCGGTCGACCATCGGGCGCCGCTTCGGTCCCGGCCGCCTCGCCTGCGCGAGTCACCGATCATCGCGGTGGTACCACCGACCGCCGCGGCGGATCGGCGGACCGCAGTGTCACGATCAGCTCTTCAGCTCGCAGATGACCACCGGGATCTCCCGCGTGGTCCGCGTCTGATAATTCGCGTACCCCTGGTACGCCTCGGTGATCTGCGGCCACAGCCGAGCGCGCTCGTCCGCGTCCGCGGTGCGGGCATGGATTTTCCGGCGTCGGCCGTCGATCACGAGTTCGGCATCGGGATGGGCTTGCAGATTGCGGTACCAGTCGGGATGCCGGTCGTCGCCGCCTTTCGACGCGACCAGTATCACCCGGTCCCGGTCGTGCACCGGCGAGGTCAGATAGCAGGAGCGCGGCTGACCGGATTTGCGCCCGACGGTATGCAATTCGACCACTGGCATACCGAAAGGATTGGCCAGCAACCGATTTCCACTGACTGTGAGGACCAGCCGGTGCGCGAGATTCATCAGCTTGGCCCCGGCGTCTTTCATCGTGTTCGTGTTCACCACGTATCCCTTGCCGAGTATGTCGTCGCGGCGGTTCACGTTCGGTCCGCCTGGCCCCCAGAGCGAGTTAACGGCGTATACATTAGCAGAAATGTGATCGTCGTCAACATGCGAACTGCGGTGTTTCGACCTCCGGCGTTCACCCGACATCGAGGATGGCGCCGACCACCGAATTCACCATGACCGCAACAGCTTCCGGCGAGGCCGCGTCCAGCTTGCCGTCGAGGCAAAGGAAGGCCAGGCCGTGCACCAGCGCCCATACCGCGGTCGCCATGGCGTCCGGATCGGTTCGCGGAAAAGCCTGCCGCACAATGTTTTCGACGAATTCCTCGATCGACCGGGCCGCGTTCGGCTCGGCATCCGCCGAGCCACAGGGTTCGGCGAACATCACGCGGAACATGCCCGGACGCGTCAGGGCGAAGCGGACGTAGGCGTCGGCCACGGCGGCCAGACCCTCGCGCGTCGCCGGCTCGGGGTGCGCCGCGACCAGTTGCCCGGCCAGTTCTTCGTATCCCACGGCGGCGACCGCCGACAGCAAAGCCTCACGGTCGGCGAAGTGCCGGTACGGCGCGGCCGCCGAGACCCCCGCCCGCCGCGCCGCCGCCCGCAGCGACAGCTCGGACACGCCACCTCCCTCCAGCAACTCCACCGCCGCACACACCAGCGCATTGGGCAAATCCCCGTGGTGATACGACGCGGCCGACAGTGCCATGCTCCACCACCCACTCATTGTTGACGCCGCTTACATTTTCCTCTATGTTAGCACTGTTCACAGAATGTGTACGCTGCAAACATTCCAGGAAGGGAGGTTCCCGTGCCCAGCGCTTCGACACGAGACACGCTGTTCTCGCCGGTAGAACTACGGTCCGGGCAGGTTCTGCGCAATCGCATCGCGAAAGCGGCCATGGAAGAGGGACTGGCCGGAAAGGCCCAGCTACCCGACGAGCGGCTCAACGCGCTGTACCGCCGATGGGGCGCCGGCGGTGCGGGACTGCTCATCACGGGGAATGTGATGGTGCATGCCGAGGCACTGACCGGGCCCGGCGGCATCGTCCTGGACGCCGATTCCCCGCTCGAGCCGTTCGCCGCCTGGGCCCAGGCGGGAAAGGCCGCCGGAGCCGCGATGTGGATGCAGATCAGCCACCCCGGCCGCCAAGTGCAGGCGAATATGCCCGGAGTGGTCTGGGGTCCCTCCGATATCGCCGTCGACGTCGGCCGGCATTCCAAGCGGTTCGGCCGCCCGGTCGCCATGACCGCCCAGCAGATTCGCGAGACCGTCACCCGGTTCGCGACCACCGCCGAGCGTGCCGAACTCGCGGGCTTCGACGGCGTGGAAATCCATGCCGCACACGGATATCTGCTGTCACAGTTCCTGTCGCCGCTGGTGAACAACCGCACCGACGAATGGGGCGGTTCCCTCGCCAACCGCGCGCGGCTACTCCTGGACGTCGTGCGCGCGACCCGCGCGGTGGTGTCACCCGAATTCGCGGTGGCGGTGAAACTGAACTCCGCCGACTTCCAGCGCGGCGGCTTCGACGCCGACGACGCGCACGAGGTCATCGGCATGCTGGCCGGCTTGGGCGTGGATCTGGTCGAGGTGTCGGGTGGGAGCTACGAAAGTCCCGCCATGTCCGGACGTCCCACCGACGGGCGCACGGCGGCCCGGGAGGCCTACTTCCTGGAATTGGCCGCCGAATTGGCCGACACCAGCCCGATTCCGCTGATGTTGACCGGAGGCATCACGCGCAGCGATACCGCCGAGCGCGTGCTCGCGAAGAATGTCGCCGTCGTCGGCATGGGCACCGCGCTCGCCGTCACCCCGGATCTACCCAACCGCTGGCGCGAGGGACTGGGCGCGGCCGGCGCGTTGAAGCCGGTGACGTGGTCGGACAAACCGTTGGCCTCGCTGGCACAGATGGCGCAGGTCCGCTACCAGATGCGACGGATGGCCGCCGGAAAGGATCCCGCCCTCGGCATCCGGCCGGCACTCGCTCTGCTCGCGGACCAGCGAGAGAAGTCGCGCGCGCTGCGCCGCTACTCGCGCTGGCTGGCATCGACGCGGCGCGAACGAGCCACGTCACCGGCTTCCCGCGTCACGACGCGGTGATCCCCTGACCATCCACTCTCGGCGAGCCCGGCTCGTCGTCGACACCTCGAAGGAATCATGTCCACGAGTACGACAGCGCCGCACGGCACACCGGCGGACTCCGTCCCGCATTCCCATGTCGCGATCATCGGCAGCGGTTTCGGCGGCATCGCGACCGCGGTGCGGTTGCGCCGCGCGGGATTCTCCGACTTCGTGATGCTCGAACGCGCCGGCGAGGTCGGCGGGGTGTGGCGCGACAACGACTACCCCGGTGCCGCCGTCGACGTGCAGAGCAATCTGTACTCGTTCTCGTTCGCGCCGAACCCGAACTGGCGCAACACCTTTGCCACCCAGCCGGAGCTGTTCGACTACCTGCGAAACGTCACCGACGCGCAGGGACTACGCCCGCATCTGAGACTCGGTTGCACGGTCGGGCGCCTGGAATGGGATCCGGCCGCCTATCTGTGGCGCATCGACACCACCCTCGGTCCGCGCACGGCCGCACACGTGGTGCTGGCGACCGGTGCACTCGCCGATCCGCTGCTGCCCGCGATTCCCGGGATCGACCGGTTCGAGGGTGTGAGTTTCCATTCCGCGCGCTGGAATCACGACTACGACCTGACCGGAAAACGCGTCGCGGTCATCGGCACCGGCCCCTCGGCCGTCCAGTTCGTTCCCGCCATCCAGCCCGACGTGGCCCGGCTGACGGTCTTCCAGCGCACGCCCGCCTGGGTGGTGCCCCGCCACGACCGCCCGACCACCGCGCTGACCCGAGCCGTGTATCGCGGAATTCCGGCGCTGCAACGACTCGAGCGCCTGCGCGTCTACCTGCGCCGCGAATGGCAGATCGTCGCCTTCCGCAACCCCGCGCTGATGGCGCTGCCCGAACGCGGCGCCCGCCGCCACCTCGAGTCCCAGGTAATCGATGAGCGGTTGCGGGAACAGTTGCTGCCCTCCTTCCGGTTGGGCTGCAAGCGCGTCCTCATCTCCGACGACTATCTGCGCGCGCTCGACCGGCCCAACGTCACCGTCGACACCGACGGCATCGACTCGATCACCGAAACGGGCCTGATCGACAAGACCGGCACCACCCACGAGGTCGACGCGATCATCTTCGGCACCGGATTCCGGACCTCGCACCTCCCGCTGACCGACCGGACCTACGGCACGGACGGCCGGACCATGGCCGAAGTCTGGGACGGCAACCCGGCCGCCTACCTCGGCACCTCCGTCTCCGGATTCCCGAACATGTACCTCATCCACGG
>CBJNFW010000020.1:0-50674 GCA_966435935.1 uncultured Nocardia sp. | reverse complement strand
CCGGCGGTCGCGCACCGCCCCGGGTTCCAGGCCGACCTCGCGCAGCGCGCGGTCGATCCGCTCGCCGCGGGCGGCGGCGTCGAGACCGCCCGCCACCTCGAGCGGCTCGCCGACGAGGCGCGCGACGGTGAGGTCGGGGTCGAGCGAGCGCAGGGGGTCCTGGAATACCAGCTGGATCCGGCCCTGCCGCCGGAATTCGCGCAGTTCGCGCCCGCGCAGGCGGGTCAGATCCCGGCCG
The DNA here is from genome assembly GCA_966435935.1 of uncultured Nocardia sp. Lineage (GTDB taxonomy): Bacteria > Actinomycetota > Actinomycetes > Mycobacteriales > Mycobacteriaceae > Nocardia. The sequence continues at coordinate 50,436 of CBJNFW010000020.1, read as the reverse complement.
TCGAATTCGATGGCGCCGCTCGCCGGGGCCGTCAGCCCGACCGTGGCGCGGGCCAAAGTTGTTTTGCCGGAACCGGTTTCGCCGATGATCCCGACGATCTGCGCCGGGTCCACCGCCAGGCTCGCGCCGCGCAACGCCGCGCCGGTGCCGAACCCCACTCCCTTGCGCGGCACATCATAGGTGACGGACAGGTCGGTGATCCGCAGCAGCGGTTCGGTGCTCATGCCGCCGCCCAATCCCGGACGCACCGCGCGAAACGCCGCGGGCCGACCTCGCGGAACGGAATCACCCCGTCGGCGCAGCCCGGCCCGGCGTGCGCGCACCGCGCGGCGAAACGGCAACCGGTGATCTGCTCGCCTGAGGCCGGTGGCTGCCCGTCGATCGTCGCAAGCCTGCGCCGCGACCAGTCGCCCAGCGAGGCGACACGCAACAGGGCCTGCGTGTACGGGTGGCGCGGATCGCGCAGTACCTGCTCGGTCGGCCCGCTCTCGACGAGTTCGCCCGCGTACATCACCATGACGCGGTGACACGTCCGGGCGACCACCGCCAGGTCGTGCGTCACCAACAGCAGACTCAGCCGATGGCTGCGGCGCAGGCGCTCGAGCAGATCCAGGATTTCGGCCTGCACCACGGTATCCAGCGCGGTCGTCGCCTCGTCGGCGATCAGCAACTCCGGGCCGAGTGAGATCGCGATGGCGATGAGCACCCGCTGCAGCATGCCGCCCGAGAGCTGGAACGGGTACAGCCGGTGAACTCGCTCCGCGTCGTGGATACCCACCTCGCCCAGCAGTTCGTGGCTGCGGTCCCGGGCGGCGCGACGGGTCAGGCCGCCGCGCACGCGCAACTGCTCGGCGACCTGGTACACGATGGTGAGCGAGGGGTTCAGGTACGAGCCGGGGTCCTGGAAGACCGCGGCGATCCGGCTGCCGCGCAACCGCTTCCAGGTGGCGGGCCGGGCGCCGGTGAGTTCGACCTCGTCCGCGCCCTCGCCCAGCGTGACGGCGCCGCCCTCGATCGTCACCGCGGGCGGCAGCAGTCCGAGGACGGCGCGGCAGGTCAGCGTCTTACCGGACCCCGATTCGCCCACCAGGCCGACGGTCTCGCCCCGCCGGATCTCGAAGGAGACGTCCCGCAAGGCCCGGTGGCCGCCGCCGACACCGACATTCAGGCTCTCGACGCGCAGCACCGGCCGATCGGCGCCGGAGGTCGGATCATCGAACAGGGACACGGTCGAACTCCTCGGTGAGAAAGGCGGGATTCGCCGCGGCGATCACGCTCGGCGTCGGCCGGCCGCGGCCCAGCAGCCGGGTGAACAGTCCGCGCCGCACGCGCGGAGCCGCGGAACTCGCCTCGCGGACGCAGTCGGCCAGGATGTTGAGGGCGCCGACGGTGAGCATCATCAGCACGCCCGGGAACAGCGGCGCCCACGGTTGCAGTTCCAGATATCCGAGGTCCGAGGCCAGCATGCCGCCCCAGGTCGGGGACGGCGGCGTCACGCCGACGCCGAGGAAGGTGAGCGAGGCGATGATCAGCAGCGCGGCGCCGGTGGCCTGCGCCGCCGCCACCGCGACGTTCGGCAGCACCTTGCTCCACATGTGGGTGCGCAGGATCCACCAGGTGGACGCGCCCATCAGCTCGGCGGACTCGACGTACTGGGTGGTCCGCAGACCCAGGGCCACGGCGCGGCTGATGCGGAAAAACGTTGGGGAGGAGAGGATTCCGACCGCGATCATGGCCTGGTTCATACCGTTCCCGAGGGTCGCGGCCACGGCGATCGTGAACACGGTGAACGGGAGCACGGTCAACGTCTCGGACATGCGCAGCGCGTACCACTCGCCGGCCCGACCCGCCCACACGGACCCGAGACCGACGGGCACGCCCAGGCACACTCCGACCAGGACCGCCTCCACCGCACCGACGACCGACAACCAGGTTCCGGACATCAGGCGGCTGAGCACGTCACGCCCGACATAGTCGGTGCCCAGCAGATGCGCGGCGCTGGGGCCGCGCAGGATATCCGGGGATTGGCGCAGGGCGTCGTACGGCGCGAGCGCGCTTCCGAAGACCGCGAGGAACAGCACCGCGGCGAGAATCAGCAGGCAGATCCGGGCGCTGCGAATCGAGACGAGTCTGCGCAGCGTCGTCATCGCCGGCCTCCTGATGCGGTGGCGCCGCGGCGCGCGGCCGGGTCGAGCACGATCTGCAGCGCACCGAGCGCCAAGGTGCCCAGCAGTACGACGGCCGAGGTGACCAGCAGCGTGCCGAGTACGACGGGCACGTCGCCGCGCTGGGCGGACTGCAACGCCAACTGGGCCACGCCGGGCAGGTTGAACAGCTTCTCGGTCATCACCGCGCCACCCATGATCAACGGCAGGGCGGTGGTCACGACGGCGAGCGCCGGCGCGACGGCATTGCGCAGCACGTGGCCGAAAAGCACACGGGCCCTGCTGTATCCGCGCATGCGAGCGCCGATGGCGTAGTTCTCCGACTGCGCGGTCACCAGGGAGGTGCGCAACTGGCGCGCGATGTTCGCGGCCACTTCGAGTGCCAGGGCGAGAGCGGGCAACGTGGCGTAGCGCAGCCAGTGCAGCGGGTCGATCGCATAGGGCGAGTAGCCGCCGGCCGGGAAGATGCGGGCCTTCACCGCGAGCAGCACGATCAGCGCGATGCCGATGACGAAGGGGGGCATCGTGGCCAGCACCGAGCACAGCACGGTGACGATCCGATCGACCGGCCCGCCGGGTCGCACGGCAGCGGCGATACCGAAGCCGAAGCCCAGGACCAGCGCGAGCAGCAGCGCATAGAGCGCGATCGAGAGGTCCACGGGAAACGCCAGCCGAACCGACCGGGCGACCGGGACCGTGGTGAACCACGACTGCCCGAGATCGCCGTGCAGCGCGGCCCACACCCAGTCGAGATACCGCACGGCGAGCGGCCGGTCGAGTCCGAACCGGTGGTTCAGCCGCGCGATGTCGTCCGGCGTCGCGGTCTCGCCGAGCACCACCGCGGCCGGGTTGTTCTTGCTGAGCGCACCCAGCGCGAAGGTGATCAGCGACGCGAGCACGAGCACGGTCGCGGACGTGAGCAGCAAGCGGGCGAACCGGCGTACCGGGACCGCCGGCGATCCCATGGACGCGCGCCGCGGCGTGACCGCCGAAAGATTCTGCACCGCAGTCACTTCCGTCATGCGGGCACTCCTTCCCAGCGCAGCAGACTCGGATGCTGTTTCAGCGGCGCAAGCGATTTGCGCCGGGCGAGAATGCTCGGGACCTCGTACAGAAAGGTATTGGGGAAGCGGGTGACCGCGATCCGCGTCGCCTCCTGCAAGGTCGCGGCGTAGGAGGGCGCGTCGGTGGGAGTTGCCGCGACCTTCGCCAGCTGCGCGGTCAGCTCCGGGTCGCCCGAGCGCGCCGGGTTCATCAGCCCGGTGGAGCTGAACAGCACCTGGAACGCCTGCACCGGCGACTCCCGGCCGGCGAATCCGTCGTAGCCCAGGGCCTTGGCGCGGTTCAGGTAGACGATCTGGGTCCACTGCGACGTCGGCACCGGGTCGATGGTGAGGTGGATGCCGATCTCCGCGAGCTGGGCCTGGATCTGTTCCACCGCGGCCGGAATCGGCGCCGACGCCGACAGCGTGGAGCGCACACCGCCGGACAATCCGGCATCGGCGAGAATCTTGCGCGCCCTGGCCGGGTCGTAACCGAACGCATCCTTCAGCGCCGCGCTGAAACCGACGTAGCCCTCGGGGAAGGGCTGGTAGACCACGTCGCCGATGCCGAAGTTGGCGATCTTCCTGATCGCCTCGCGGTCGATGCCGTACTTCAACGCCTCGACGACCGCGGGATTGTCGAACGGCGGCTTCGAGGTGTTGACATCGAGCACGGCGACGTACATCGAGTCGAGCACCTGCACCTCGAGGCCGCTGGCCTGGGCCGCCTTGATTCCCGAGGGCGGAATCTTCGCCACGTCGTACTGCCCCGAGGCCACCGATGCGACGACGGTCGCCGGATCGGCGGCCGGGTACAGCAGGAACCGCGTGATCCCGATCTGGTCCGCGAGGTGGTAATGCTCGTTCTTGCGCAGTTCCGCGTGGTCGTTGTCGACGTACGAGACGAGCGTGAACGGTCCCGATCCGGCGGGCCGGGTCGCGAGGGCATGCGCGTTCTTCTCGAACACCGCGGGATTGACCACCATGCCCGTCTTGCCCGCGAGCAGCAGCGGGTACTGGTAGTTGGTCTTGGCCAGCTCGATGACGACATCGCGGTCTCCCTGCGCCGCAACGCTTTTCAGGTCGGCGATCTGCGGAGCGATGAGGGAGCCCGGCGCGGATCGCCCGCGTTGGATGGACTTGGCCACGGCCGCGGCGTCCAGCGGCGAGCCGTCGGAGAACTTCAGCCCGGGACGGAGCGTGAAGGTGACCCGGGTGCCGTCCTCGTTGTAGGCCCAGCTCTCGGCGAGCCAGCCGACCGCGTTGCCGTCGCCGTCCAGCGCGGTCAGGGCATCGTAGGCGAGCGCGAGCATCGTGACGTCGGAGCCGGCCGAGGAGGTCACCGGGTCCCAGGTGGTCGGCAGCTGCCAGGCCCACGAGACGGTGCCCGGACCTCCGCCGCTCACCGAACCGGCGCCCGCATCACTGCAGGCCCCGAGGGCGAAGAGGGCGCCGGCGCCGAGACCGAGCCGGAGCATCGCCCGGCGGCCGACGGTGACGGGAGCGGAGCGGCCGGTCCGCTGAACGCTGAGAGACATGGACGAAGCTGGTTCCTTCTCGGAGAGCGGCACGGTCATCCGGCCCGGCCGGCCGCCGCGCTGTAGCGGTTCGGCGGAATCGGCAGGCCGAGGTGGCCGCGAAGGGTTTGCGAGGTGTACTCCGCGCGGAACACGCCGCGCTCCTGGAGAATCGGCACGACCTCCTCGACGATCCGGCGGAAGTTGGCCGGGTGGTCGATGGCGATGTTGAAGCCGTCACACGCGCGCGCCCGCCACCATTCGACGAGCTTGTCCGCGACCGTCGCCGGGGAGCCGACGAACTCGCTCTTGCGTCGCTCGCGGGTGGCCTCCACCGTCTGCCGCAGTGTCCATCCGTTGCGCTGGGCTCGCTCGGTGATCGCCTTGGCCTGGGTGTAGAAGGAGCGTTCGCCGTGCACCAGCGCCTCGGCGGGAAACGGCGCGTCGAGGTCGTAGCGGGTGAAATCGTGCCACCCGAAGGGGCGCCCGAACTCCTCGAGCGCCGCGGTGAAGGTGTGGTCCGCCGCGTGATTCGCGGCCTCGATCTCCCGCGCCTCGGCGTCGGTGTCGCCCACCACGACCTTGACGCCGGGCAGGATCAGCACATGGTCGGGATCGCGGCCGAACCGCTTCGCCCGGCTCTTGATGTCGTCGTAGAACGCCCGGCCCGAAGGGATGTCGGCGGCGTGTGTGAAGATGCCCTCGCCGATCCGCGCCCCCAGGTCCCGGCCCTGATCGGAGTCGCCCGCCTGGAAGATCACCGGATGCCCCTGCCGGGAGCGGACCAGGTTGAGCGGCCCCTGCACGCGGAAGAACCTGCCGTCGTGGTCCAGCCGGTGCTGTTTGCCGCGGTCGAGGAACCGCCCGCTCGCCCGGTCCCGCACGAAGGCGTCGTCCTCGTACGAATCCCACAGTGCCCGAGCGAGTTCGACGTATTCCAGGGCCCGCCCGTAGCGCGTGTCGTAGTCGTAGTGCTCGTCGAGCCCGTAGTTGCGCGCGGTGCCCGCGTCACCGGTGGTGACGACGTTCCATCCCGCGCGACCGCGCGAGATGAGGTCGAGGGAGCCGAGCCTGCGGGTCAGGTTGAACGGGCTGTTGAAGCTCGTCGTCGCCGTCCCGACCAGGCCGATCCGGCTCGTGCGCACCGCCAGCGCGCTCAGCAGCGTCAACGGCTCGAGCCGATTGAGGTAGTGCGGCGGCGAATACGGCGTGATGAACTGGCTGTCGACGATGAACACCAGATCGAACAGCCCGCGCTCGGCCAGGCACGCCATCTCCGTGAACCAGTCGATGTCGACGCTCGCGTCGCCGGGGATGTCCGGGTCCAGCCAGAGAGTATGACTGCCCGGGCCGCCCGTTCCGTAGGGAACGGCTCCCAGATGAATCTGCCGTCTGTTTCGCACGCCGCTCCGTCCAACGATTTCCTGCCACATCGAAATTACGGGAATTCGTACCGCCCATCCAACGAGCATTCGTGATGAGAACCATCATGATTCGTAATATGAGTGCATAATCGTAGGAATCATGCAAAAAAATCTCGACATCGCTCCGTTACGGAGCTTGGTAGCAATCGCGGATTGCGGCGGCTTCCAGCGCGCGGCGACCCATCTGCACCTGACCCAGGGCGCGGTCAGTCAGCACGTGCGCCGGCTGGAGGACGCGGTGGGCCGGCAACTGTTGCAGCGCCACGGCCGCAGCTCACGGTTCACCGCCGACGGCGACGAACTCCTCGCCGTCGCGCGGCGGATCCTCGAGTTGCACGACGACGCGCTGCGCGGCTTCGGCACGCGGGCGGCCGGCACCATCACCATCGGCTCGACCGAACACGCCGCCGCCCAGCTGTTGCCGGCCCTCGCCACCGCGATCGAGCGCGCCGCGCCACAGTTCTCGTTCCGGTTCCGCATCGACCGCGGCGCTGCTCTGCGCGACGGCCTCACGAGCCGCCGGATCGACCTCGCACTGCTGCTGAACTGCGATGATCCTACCGCGATCCGCGTCGGAGAACTCGAGCTGACCTGGTACTCGGCACCGGGTTGGCAGCTGCCGCCCCGCCCGCATCCGGTGCCGATCGTCGCCTTCGACAGTCCCTGCGCACTGCGCAGCCGCGCCCTCGAGACTCTGTCCGCGGTCGATCTCCCGGCCTCGATCCGCGCCGAGGCCCCGCAACTGGGCGGCGTGCACGCGGCCGTCGCGACCGGCGTCGGAGTGGCCCTGCTCGCCACGCTCGGACAGACGCCCGACGGGCTGGTCCCGCGCTCCGACCTCCCCGCCGCGAAGCCGTTGCTGTTGTCCGTCGGCGCTCGACCGGGACTGCCCGCGGCGACCGCGAAGATCGCCGCGGACGCACTGCGCCCGCTGCTTTCCCCGCATCTGCGGCTGGCCGCGGGAGCCTGATTTCCGGCCCGCCGGCCATCGATACGATCAGGACGATTCGAATTATTCCGTTTCCTCGGACGAGGATTTCCGAGGGCTGATCAATTCTTTGAAATCATCGAGATTCTATTTGTTCCGCAGCGCTGGAATTACTGCTCGGTTCGGCCGGAATTGATTCTCGGCCCCGCCTCACGGCGCGTGCGGTCCGCGCAGGGCCGCGTACCACAGCGTGGCGACCGAGGCGATGGCGTCGGCGTCGGCGTCCAAGCCTACCCAGAGATAGCAGGAGTGCTCGAGCATCGCCGACAGGTTGGAGGCGGTCGCTTCGGGATCGAGGTCGGCGGCGGAGGGTCCAATCTACCTACCGCACAAGGTAATTCGACATCGAGAGCGAGCCGCGCACAGCGCCGGTCGCTCGATTCAGCGTCGGATCGACCGGGTGGTAATTTTCTTCAGATGCGATCGGATGCGGGAGGTGACGGGCGAACCGGGAAGCGCGTGACCACCGCGGGCACCAAGGGCGTCCCCCGGGCCGAACGCGAGGCCCAGATCCTCGACGTGGCGGCCGTGGAGATCGCCCGGGTGGGATACGCGGGCCTGTCACCCGCAACCGTGGCCGCGGCGGCCGGGGTGTCGAAACCGTTGGTGTACGGCTACTTCGGCTCCAAGGACGGCCTCTACGTCGCCTGCGTGGAGCGTGCGGCGACGGTGCTGGGCGACGCGATCGACGAATCCTTCGCCGGTCCGGCCTCGCTCGACATGGCCGAGCGCACGCTCGTGGCGATCTTCACCGCGCTCGAACCGCGCCCGCACGACTGGAAGGTCGTCTACGACCAATCGCATCCCGATCACGGCCCCGCGGCCGAGGCCGCCCTGGCCGCTCGCGGACGCATTGCCGCACAGGCCGACCGGGGCGTGGCCGCATTCCTGTCGGGCCACGGCCTCACCGATCCGCAGGATATGTCCGCCCTGGTCGCCGTGTGGACCGGCCTGGTCGCCGCCCTGGTCGACTGGTGGCTGAGTCACCCGGAGCAGAGCGCCGAGGCCATGATCGCGCGCAGCGGCCGGCTCTTCGCCGCGATCCGCTGAGCCACCGGACCGCCCCGGGGGTGTCACGATCCGGCGAATCTGTTGCCATCGAATTGACGAATTGGTAACTTACGAATTGGTCAATTCGAGGAGTCGTGATGTTCCCGCAGGTCTGGCACCAGATCAATACGCCGCTGCTGTACGCGGTTCCGGTCTTCATCCTGTGCGTCGCCGTGGAGGCGCTGACGTTGCGCGACCGCGACGAGACGACCGGCTACGAGCCCCGGGACACGCGCACCAGCGTCAGCATGGGGATGGGGTCGCTGGTCTCGTCGGCACTGTTCAAGGCCGCGACGCTGGTGCTGTTCGTCTTCCTCTGGACCTACCTCGCGCCCTGGCATGTTCCGGCCCACACCTGGTGGAGCTGGGTGCTGCTGACGGTGGTCCTCGATCTGGCCTACTACGCCAACCACCGCTTCTCCCATCGCGTGCGGATCGGGTGGGCCGCACACCAGGCCCACCATTCGAGCGAGTACTTCAACTTCGGAACGGCGTTGCGGCAGAAGTGGAATCCGTGGTCCGAGGCGATCTTCTGGGCGCCGTTGCCGCTACTGGGTTTCGCACCCTGGACGATCTACATCGCGTTCACGGTCAACCTGATCTACCAGTTCTTCGTGCACACCGAGACGGTCGGAAAGCTCTGGCGGCCGGTGGAATTCGTGTTCAACACGCCATCCCACCATCGCGTGCACCACGGCAGCGACCCGCAGTACCTGGACAAGAACTACGGCGGGATCCTGATCGTCTGGGACCGGCTGTTCGGGAGCTTCGAACCCGAAACCCATCGCCCCACTTATGGTCTCACCAAACCTGTAGGCACTTACAATCTACTGGCGCTGCAATATCGCGAGTACGGCAACATCATTCGCGATGTCCGCGCCGCGAAGAGCCTGCGCGACCGGCTCGGCTACATCTTCGCCCCACCCGGCTGGCTGCCGGAACATCTGCGCGAGCAGACTGCGTAACTCGCGAAAACTTCTGGCAGACAAGGCATCTCATAGGCCGTGTTCATCCGCCGGACAGGATCGGGCCTTCGGTGGTGACATTCGGCAGACGGCCCATCTCCGCGAATGCGCGCTGATCGTGGGCCGGTACGACGATCAGGTCGGGTATGCGCTGCATGATCGACACCATGCGCAGGATGTTCTGCCGGTTCCCCTCGGCATCGAAGTCGCCCAGTCGCCGGATCGGCAACGGCCGCTCCACCCGCCGGCTGAGCCCCTCGCGCTGCCACACCAGATCGCCCACCAGGGCATAGCGCACCTGCTTCGGCAGGGTCACGAAGACGATCACGCTGCCCGGGGTGTGTCCGGGGGCCGGAACGCACACGATCGAGCCGTCGCCGTAGACGTCGTGGTGCCGGGGAAACCCGAGGTAAGGCCCGCCCTCGAAGTGCAGATCCCGCCAGTTGAACGGGAATTCGCGGAAGGACCCGCGGAAATTGCCGAACATGTCGTCGCGGTGGAACGCGGCCCGGTCGCGCGGGGAGATCAGCACCGGCAGGCCGGGGAAATCGGGGATTCCGCTCATGTGGTCCCAATGCGCGTGGGTCAGCAGGATCCCGGACAGGCGATCGAAATCGTAACCGGCGCCGCGTAATTGGTCCGCCGCGGGCTTCCAGACATCGTATCGGGTCAGCATTCGAAAGAGCCGGGGCATGGTGGCCAGCTGCGCCGCGATATCGCGTCCGAATCCGGAGTCGATCAGCAGATCGCCCCGCGGATGCTTGACGAGTGCGGCACCGATGTAGAAATCGCGCCGCTCGAGGACGGACCCACCGGCGTAGGCATACGCGGCATTTCGGTGGTTCACCCCGGTCGGCACGGCGACGAGATCCATCTCGGCCGGTGGGTCCGCGATCGGAACCGGGATCGAATCGGGCAGTGGCGCGGGCATGGGCAGTTGTTTCACGACCTATTTCTCCTCTCGGAGTCCGGTGGCGTTCGCGGGAACGTCGAAGGCGGCCAGCGTCAGCGAGACGCCGGTGAACCAGCCCATCAGGACGGTGACATCGACGATGCCCGCGACGCCGATCGCGGCCACGGCCCGGCGGTACGTGCCGGTAGGAACGACGCGGGCCTGCACCAGGATCGAAGCCAGCTCGTAGACGACCTGCCGGCGCGGGTCGTCGAACGAGGTCGGAAGTCCGCCGATGAGGGCCTCGACCTGCCGCGGCTCCAGACCACCCAGCTGCACGCCGATCTTCTCGTGTTCGTAATTCGCGTAGGCACTGAGCCAGCGCCCGGTGACGACAGTGGTGACGATCTCGATCTCCGCCTTCGACAGCGACGAACTCTGCTGGAAGTACGCCCCGGTCGGCACGATCGCCTCGGCCAGCGCCGGGTTGGCCAGCCAGATCTTGTGCGGGCCGGGAACCATGCCCCGCAACCGCAGCGTGTACTCGTACGCGGCGCGCATATCCGGCGGCATGTCGTCGACCGGTGTTTCGCTGTAGCGGCCGAAGGTGCCGAAATCGGCCGGATCGGGGGAACCGTGGAACATTTCACACCCCTTTCTAGAAGAGGACGGATATCCGCTTTTTTTCGACGCTATGCTCGTACCGGCCGTATGTCAACAGGTGAGGAAGAGCGGACCGATGCCACGGGTGAGCCAGCAGTACAAGGACGACCAGCGCGCCGAGATCCTGGCGGCGGCGCGAAAGTGCTTCCTGAACAATGGTTTTCACCGCACCTCCATGCAGGACGTATTCACCGAGGCCGGCAGGTCGGCGGGCGCGGTCTACCGGTACTTCCCGAAGAAGCAGGACATGATCATCGGCGTCGCGGTGCAGAACCTCGACGATGTCGCCGACGTCCTGCACACCGCGCTGAACAGCGGCAGCGCCGAGCGCGGCGTCGGCGGCGTGCTGGCCGAACTGCTCGAGGCGGTCGCCGAGCGCCACCGCGACCGGCAACTCGCCGCCATGGCGCTGATGGTCTGGTCCGAGTCCCTTCGCAATCCCGCACTGGCCGAACGGCTCTCGGCTGCGATGCGCACCATGACCCAGGACATGGCCGCCCTGATCCGCGATCGGCAGCGAGCCGGAACCTGGACCGGCGTGCCCGCAGACGTTGTCGCACAGGCGATCCTGTCCATCCTTCCGGGGTTCCTGCTCAATCTGGCTCTCGGTGGCCCGGACGCGGTGGCGGACTTCTCCGAGGCCATCCACGTGCTGTTCCCGGACTGAGCCGAACGTATCGTCACAGGGTCACGTTGCCGGATTCGCGAAAGCCGGGCTGCGCGCGTCGATCCGAATGGCCGAGCAGTCCGGTCACGATCGGTCCGCCAGTTCGGATGCGGTGCGCGACTGGGTTTCCCGGGTTACCGGCCGCGAACGCAGTACGCCGCTGGGGCGAGTCATTCGGGCCACCGGCCGAGCAGAAGATGCACTCGCGCCTGTGCGGCGCGGACGACGCCCGGCGCATCTGGGAGATCTCGGAAGCGCTGGCCGGCTTCGGCTTTCCCGCCGGGCGCACCCCGGGCACCGGCCTGACACGGTCCACAGGACGTGTCGCAGGCCGGGCCTCGGTTCGGGAAGGACACTCAGGCGAAACCGCGGAATACCGCCCCGTCACCCGCGTGCTGCGCGGCGGCGGCGTAGTCCTCGATGGTGATATTTCCGTTGTCCACGTTGCCGATCGCTTCGCCCAACTCGGAGGCGGCGACCCGGACGGTGGCTCCGCGCTGATCCTCGAACAGGTCCAGAAACAGAATCGGATGTTCCGAACTCGTCATGGTCTCGCGGTCCGCGAGCATCACGAACGTGTGGTCGGTGTCCTCCAGGCTCTCCAGTGCGAGCAGCTGTTCGACGGTGATGTCGCGATTGGTGGGATCGTCGAGTATCTCGACGTCCTGTTCGATGCTCACATCGAACGCCGCCCTTGCGGAGGCATCGATCGCCGACCGGCAGGCCTCCCACGCCTGCTGATCGGAGAAGTCCGTGCGAATGAGGACCGCCTTCGCGGTCTCGGGCAGAACAAACACTGGCGCAGTACCTCTCGGGTATCAGAAAAAACGGGCTCGAGGCCACAACCGTACTAGTCCGCACGGGGGAATCGGACGATCCGCACCGGGTAAGCGCCTCACCCGAATCGGATGATCGACAATCCGCCGACCACGCGGCAGTAGGCCGCGAGCCGGTCGGTTCGGGCACCTCGAACAGGCCCGCGCGACCGAAGCCGGTTTCATCTCGACTCGAGATAACTTCGCGCCGCGCCGGCACACGGCCGGCAATCCGCGCCGCACCCGCAGGTCCGGCGGTCACGGCACCCGCTGGAAGGTGTCGGCATTGGTCGTCACCGCGTGCGGCCAGGGCAGCGTCATCCGCTGCGCGGGCTCCCCCGGGCGCGGGGGTTTCACGGCGGAGTCGGCGACCACGTGCCACACCGTCTCCAATCGCCCCTCGCGCAGCAGCCCGGTGAACGACGCGATCGTCTCGACGTGCTCATCCGATCGGGCGAAGGCGAAATTCAGGCAGGTGCCCGTGTGGATGCCGCTGATTTCGGCCTCCGCGCCCGCGAAACCGCTGTCCTGCAGAGCGGTTCGGAAGGTGCCCCGAATACGCCCTCCGGAATCGTCGACAATCGTCAGAATCGAACCGTATTGATTGCGCCATCGCCCGATCCAGGTGCGCTCGCCGCTTTCGGTCATACATTCAGGATGGCCGCCCCGCGGGGTGCGCCGAAAGCGGCGAAATCGACACCGACAAGGATTATCCTGCCACCGTGAATCGACGTCATCGTGTCGCCGCGGTGGTCATACCGCCGCAGTCGACGTTCGAGCTCGCCTGTGTGGCAGAGGTTTTCGGTATCGAACATCCCGGCGTGCCGAACCGCTACTCGTTCGAGGTCTGCGCGGAGAGTCCCGGCGCGCTGCCCACCAAGGCGGGATACCGGATGCTCGTCGACCACGGTCTGGGCGCGCTCCGCACGGCGGATTCGATTTTCGTGACCGGCTGGCCGGACCGGGATGAACAGCCGTCGCCGGCGCTCACGCGCGCCCTGTCCGAGGCGCATCGCCGTGGCGCGCGGATCGTCGGAATCTGTTCGGGCACTTTCGCGCTCGCGGCCATCGGATTACTCGACGGCCGGGAGGCGACCACGCACTGGCGGATGGCCGAGGAACTCGGCGAACGGTACCCGCGAGTGCGGGTGCGTCCGCACGCTCTGTACGTGAACCACGGCGACGTCGCGACCAGCGCCGGTACCGGCGCGGCCATCGATCTGGCCCTGGAATTGGTCCGCTGCGATTTCGGCGCGGCACACGCGGCCGATATCGCGCGGCATATGGTGCTGCCGCCGCACCGGGAGGGCGGCCAGCGCCAGTACACCCGGACTCCCCCGCGCCGCCGCACCCCCGAACCCGATACCCTCGCCCCCGCCCTGTCCTGGATCGAGGACAATCTGCATCGCCCGATCGCGGTCGACGAACTCGCCACCCGGTGCGCGGTCTCCCCGCGAACCCTGGCCCGCCTGTTCGACCGGCACCTGGGCACGACCCCGGGAAAATGGTTGCTGCGCCGCAGGATTCACCACGCCTGCGCCCTGCTCGAACGCACCGACGCGACCGTCGCCGCCGTCGGCGCGGCCACCGGCTTTCCCGACCCGTCGAATTTCCGCCGCCGATTCGCCGACGAGGTCGGCACCACACCCAGCGACTACCGCCGCACCTTCGCCCAACCCGCCCGGCACTGAACAGGATTCGCGAAATCTCCCCGGACCTCGGTCACAGCGCCGCCGCCCCGGCCGGCCGATCGGCACCGGGGAACTTGCGGCGCGAGCACATCTGTCGATGGGGTGACACCTGTGCCGACGCCTGGCACGTCGAACCGGTCGGCCGTCGTGCGTATGTATCGAATCGTTCCCGGCGGCGACGACCCTGCCTCGTCGTCGAACGGGGTCACCGAAACGACCGGCCCGGAATCTCCGCGCGGATGCGGCGCAGATCGGGAGCCGCGGCGGTGATGCGGTCACGGTCCGCCGGCGGCACCGGAAGATCCAGCTCCATCGATACGACAGCAGCCCCGTCGGAAACCTCTGTGACAGTGGTTGTTCCGGCGGGGCTGCGAGCGTGACCGCGACTACCGGACGGGCAGCGTGGCCGCCTCGTCGTAACCCAGCTCCAGGTCGTGATGGATGCGCTCACCCGTCACCCGGACGCTGCTGGCCACCGAGGGATAACCGCGGGTGACCACGGCATAGCGGCCCTCGGGCAGGTCGGGGACCAGGTAGCGGCCGCTCTCGTCGGTGCGAGCGGTGGCGACCAGTTCGCCGGTCTCGTCCAGCACGGTCACCTGGGCATCGGGAACGACGCGGTCACCGGCCTGCACCGCACCGGCCAGGGTCGCGGTCGGGGCGAGGTCGACATCGTGCCGCAGCACGCCGCTCTCGGGCACGACTACCGTGCTCGCGGCGGGACGCGCGTGCTCGGCCACGACGACCACGGTGTGCGTACCCGGCGTGACACCGCAGCCGTACGTGCCGTCCGCACCGGTGACCGCGGCCCCGACCACCTCACCGTGCGCATTGGTCAACGTCACCGTCGCACCGGCCACCGGCCGGGCATCCGGGCCGCGAACGACTCCGGTCAGTTCGCCCGAACCCGGCAGCGTGACGGTCAGCAGATGCGGTCGCGCGCCCACGGCGACGCCGACCGCGACCGGCCGGTGCCCGTGCGCCGAGGTGATCAGCACGTAGTTGCCCGGCGCGGGCGCGGCGACCAGAAAGCCGCCGTCCGCATCGCTGGCGACCCGCGAAACCTGTTGTCCGCGCGGGTCGATCAAGGTCAGCGCGGCACCCGGCACCGGCCGGCCCCCGGCGTGGCGCACATGGCCCACGACCGACGGGCCGCTGGCCGCGTCGAGTTCGGCGGCCGAGATCGACCGCGCGACAGCGGAGTCCGCGGCACCGGCAGCGCCGGGCAGCGGAGCGACGTCCACAATGCGCTGCGCCGGAACGAGTTCCGCTTCCGCGGCCGAATGCGCGAGCTCCACCGATCCCACCGGCCGCGCCCGGCCGGACGGAACGAATACGCTCACCACCGCCGCCGCGGCGGAAACCCCGCCCAGGAACCAGAAGACGTTGGCATATCCCGAATCGGCCGGAAGCCCGTGTGCCGCATGCGCGCCCGAGGTCAGGATGACCGAGGAGATCGCACTGCCGATCGCGCCGCCGACGGTCCGGACATTGGCGTTCATCCCGGTTGCCGCGCCGGTCTGCGCGGGCGGCACCGCGGCGACGATGATGGCGGGCATCGAGGAGAACGCCATGCCGATGCCGATTCCCAGCAACGCCGCGGCCAGGTAGATCTCCCAGCTCTGATCGTGCCCGAGCGCCAGCAGGAAGAAGGCGGGCGCGGTGATCACGGTGCCCAGCAACACGATCGCCTTGGAACCCAGCCGCGCGGCCAGCGGGCCGATGGCGAGTCCGATGACGAACATCGCCACCGACAACGGCAGCAGGTACAGGCCGGATTGCGTGATACTCGCGCTGAGGCCGTAGCCGGCAACGGATTTCGGCGTCTGCAGCAGCTGCGGCAGGAACGTCATCATCGCGTACATCGCGGCGCCGGTCAGCACCGCGACGATATTGGTCGTCCACACCGCCGGGATCCGCATCGTGGTCATATCGATCAGCGGTGTCTCGGAACGGATCTCGACCACGACCCACGCCACCGCGCAGATCACCGTCAAGGCGAACAGGCCCAGGGTGATGCCCGACCCCCAGCCCCACGACGGCCCCTTGCTCACCGCGAGCAGCAGCGCGACCAACCAGGCGGACAGCAGAATCGCAGCGCCCCAATTGATCCGGCCCGGACTGCGCACCGGCGACTCGGGCACGAACAGCACCGCGGCCACAGCGGCCACAGCCGTCATGATCATCGGAATCCAGAACAGCCAGTGGTAGTTCAGGTGATCGACGATCGGACCGGCCAGGACCAGCCCGATTCCGGAGCCGACGGCGATCAGCGAGGAGGCGATGCCCACCGCGCCGTTCAACTTCGCTATCGGGAACTCGTCGCGAATGATGCCGAACGCCAACGGGATCACGCCGCCGCCCAGCCCCTGGATCACCCGGGCGACGATCATCACGCTCACCGAATCGGTGAGCGCCGCGATGAGCGAGCCGACGGTGAGCCCGACCAGCGTGACGACGAGCATCCGCTCCTTGCCGACCTTGTCGCCGATCCGGCCGAGAATCGGCGTGGCCACCGAGGCCGAGAGCAGGTAACCGGTCATCAGCCAGGTCGCGGTGTTCTGCGTGGTGTGCAAGGCCGGAATCAACAACGAGAACACCGGCACGACCATCGACTGAAGCATCGCGTACGCGGCGATTCCGAGCAGCAGCACCGCGAAGACGACGTTGTAGTGCGGGCGAGTCTTCACTAGCGCCATGAGATGTGATGTCCTCCCCGGAGAGCGTAAGCGGAGGAATTCTCCGTTTAGACAACGGTAACAGAAACCCCGCTGAACTCTCCCTATGAGAATTGTGATCTGCGCCTCGGGAGGAGGACATACCGCTCGACGATGCGTCCGCGCCTCCGCCACTACTTGGAGCGTCTTGCGGCACAGATCAATTCCCGGTATGCGCGAATTCCCATCCATGGGGGCACCGGGCGCCCGCCGGCGGATGTGAAACACCGATTGCCGCAGGGCTCGGCCCGAATCGTGTCGTGACCCGCCGTTCCCGTGATGATCCGGGCGCCCGCCAGTTCGGCTAACCGGTCGACACCGGCGCGGCGGTGCTGGTTGAATGCCCGTGTCCGCTCGACCGAGCGTACGTCGGCGGGTTACTGCATACTGCGACGCGAGTCGCGACAGCGCATCTCAGCCGAGTGCCCAAAGAACCTCCGGGGGTTGACACATGACAGATCCGAAATCGCTCGACCGACCCGTCCGCCGAGTCCGGCGGACCACCGCGAAGACGGTGAGCGCGGCGGTCGTGGCGGGCGCACTGCTCGGCGCGCTCGTCACCGGCTGCAGCTCGAACTCCTCCTCGTCCTCCTCCGCCTCGAGCACCGCCTCCGCGCCGCCGCCCAGCCAGCTCCCGGACGGCGCGCAGCTGATCTCCGAATCGGCCAAGACCACCGAAACCCTGCATTCGGTCCACCTGGACATCAAGGTCAGCGACATCCCGAACCTGCCGGTCGACACCATCTCCGCCGATGTCACCAACCAGCCCTCGGGGCAGGCGATCGGCGAGGCGAACATCCGCCTCAAGGAAGGCGACCAGTTCACCAAGACCAAATTCCTGGCGGTGGACAAGAAGATCTACGTCTCCGGCGACGGCACCAAGTACGTTCCGGTCGGCGATACCCAGAAGGTCTACGACCCGGGCGTCATCCTGGACAAGGACAAGGGCATCGCGAACGTCATCGCACACGTGAAGGATGCGAAAGCCGAAGCGCGCGAGACGATCAACGGCGTCAACACCGTCAAGGTCTCCGGCACCATCGACCCCACCGTGATCGATCCGGTCGTGCCGAAGATCGGCGACAAGGTCCAGGGCAGCCTGCCGATCACCCTGTGGATCACCGATGTCGCGCCGCCGAAGTCCTCGGCCGCGGCGACCACCCTGCCCTCCTCGGCCGCATCCCCGGGCACCGGCCCGAATCTGGTGCAGGCCCAGGTGACCAAGGACAAGGGCAACGCGAAGATCGACCTGTCCAACTGGGCCAAGCCCGTCACCGTGACCAAGCCGGCCGGCTGATCCGCCGAAGCCGGCGGTTCGGATCCGAGAGCCGGTCCGGGATCGCGTGACGGCGGCACCGTGCTGCCGTACGCCTTCCTGGACCGGCTCGAATATCGTTCCGCCCCAGCCGAATCGCAGGCTCGCGGTGAGTGCCGGCGGTGTTCCGCGCCCGAATCCCGGCCCCGGAACGCGATCTCGCCCCGCTTAAGGGATTATTCAGTCAAATACAAGGCGCCGCGCGGAATCTGAACGTCGACGACGCTCGAACGCGACGCCTGCCGCAGCACCTGATCGGCAGCACGGCCTCGACGGGCCGATCAGACATGGAGGTAAGAGAGATGACCGACCGCCCGGAAGTGCAGGAGCGGGAGTTCAGCCGACCTCCCATTCCCGACGGACCTCCGCCGGTCTCCAATGTCTGGATCTACAACGGCAAAGCTTACGATCTGAGCGATTGGATTTCCAAGCATCCCGGGGGAGAATTCTTCATCGGCCGGACGAAGAATCGTGACATCACCTCCATCATCGGCTCCTATCATCGCGAACCCGAGCGGATCGCGCGGATGCTCGAGCGGTACTCACTGGACCGCCAGGCCCTGCCCGAGGATGTCCACCCGAAGAACAACGCCCCGGACTTCCTGTTCACCGAGGGTTTCGACAGCTGGACCGATACCCCGAAGTACCGTTTCGACGACGAGAACGACCTGCTGCACAAGATCAAGGCGCGCCTGCGCGAACCGAAACTCGCCGCCCGCCTGGATCGAATGGACAAGCTGTTCAACATCGTCGCGATCGTGCTGACCATCGCCTATTTCGCGGTGGAGGGCCTGCGCCTGTTCGAGCGCAGTTGGGTGCCGCTGCCGGTGTTCGTCGTCGCGATGGTGTTGCTGCGCAGTTCCCTGGCCGGTTTCGGCCACTACGGAATCCACCGGGCCCAGAAGGGGCTCAACAAGATATTCACCAACGCGTTCGATTTCAATTATGTGGCTTTGTCTTTCGTGACCGCGGACGGCCACGCGCTGCTGCACCATCCGCACACCCAGAGTGAAGTCGACATCAAGAAGAACGTCTTCACCATGATGATGCGCATACCGCGGATCTATCGGATCCCGGTGCACACCGTGCACAAGTTCGGGCACACCGTCACCGGGATGACGATCCGCCTGCTGGACGTGTGCCGCCTGACCCGCAAGGTCGGCGTCAAGGACATGTACGGCACCTGGGGCGGCGCGCTGCCGCATTTCATCGGCTCCTTCGCGGTGCGATTCCTGCTGTTGGGCGAACTCGTCGCCTTCGCGGTGGCGGGCGATTTCTGGGCCTGGGCACTGCAATTCGTGATCACGCTGTGGATCAGCACCTTCCTGGTCGTGGCGAGCCACGACTTCGAGGAGGAGGTCGGCGAACTGCCCGAGGCCGATACCGAGGACTGGGCGGTCAACCAGCTCGAACAGGCCTACGACCTGACCGTGGTCGGCAACCGCTACCTCGACTGCTTCCTGTCCGCGGGACTGAGCTCGCACCGCGTGCATCACGTATTGCCGTTCCAGCGCAGCGGATTCGCCAATATCGCCACCGAGGACGTGGTGCGCGAGGAGGCGGCGAAATTCGGCGTCGAATGGCTTCCGGCCAAGAGTTTCTTCACCGACCGTTTCCCGAAGCAGTGCCGCACCTATCTGCTCGCCCCCTCACGCGATGCGCAGGAACGCGATTGGGGATTCGTCCGCGAGCATCTCGCACCGGGCGCGCTCAAGACCTGCGCGGTCTACATGGTGCAGGGATTCACCGGAATCGGAACGGTGTAAACAGGTTTCGCAATCACCGCGCCACGATTCCGGCGTGTGGATGTTTCATCAGAAGGGGAGAATTCGTGAGCTATACCACGTTCGATGCGGGGGGCGCTCGCCCGGACGGAGCGATCCGGCCCGAGGCAGCCGGTGAGCACGGCCTGGCCCAGTTGCCGCCCGCGCCGCCGACCACGGTGGGCGTCATCGAATCCATCGCCACCGGCGCCCCCGGCCGGGTCATGGACCAGGCCGCCTCCGCCGAGCAGGTGGCCGCGCTGTTCGCCGATCCCGCCCAGCGAGCGCGCATTCCGCGGATCTACGCCAAGACGATGGTGCGCACCCGGCAGCTCGCGGTCGACCCGCTCGACCCGGAATTCCTCGAATTCAGCCGCGAACCCGCGACCATTCGCGATCGGATGAATCTGTTCTTCCGGCACGCGGTTCCGCTCGCGGTCGAGGTCGCCGGACGCGCGGTGGCGGGCCTGGACGACCCGGCCGAGGAGATCGGGCAGCTGATCTTCGCCACCAGCACCGGCCTCATCGCGCCCGGTGTGGACGTCGCGGTCGTCAAACAGCTGGGCCTGTCCCCTACCGTGGGCCGGGTGATGGTGAATTTCATGGGCTGCGCCGCGGCCATGAACGCCGTGCGCACCGCCGTGGATTACGTTCGCGCGCATCCGGACAAGAAGTCGCTGGTGATCTGCCTCGAGCTGAGCTCGGTCAACGCCGTGTTCGACGACGATATCAACGACGTGATCACGCACAGCCTGTTCGGCGACGGCTGCGGCGCGGTCGTCATCGGGGCGGGTCAGGTGCATCAGCCTCTCACGCCCGGACGGGTGGTGATCCGGGACAGCTTCAGCCAGCTACTGGACGACGCCGAGGACGGCATCGTGCTGGGCGTCAACCATCACGGCATCACCTGCGAGCTGTCCGAACAGCTGCCGCGCTACATCTATACCGGAGTCGATCCGGTCATCGGAACGATGCTCGAGCGCAACGGGTTACGGAAATCCGATGTCGACCTGTGGGCCATCCACCCGGGTGGGCCGAAGATCATCGAGGAGTCCGCGCGGTCCCTGGGCATCCCGGCCGAACAGGCCGCACCGAGCTGGGATGTGCTAGCCCGGTACGGAAATATGCTCAGCGTCTCGCTGATCTTCGTCCTCGAGGAGATGGTCCGGGCCGGTTCCGCGAAGCCGATATCCACCGGCGTCGCCTTCTCCTTCGCGCCCGGAGTCACCCTCGAGGGGATGATCTTCGACATCATCCGCCGCTAGTGCGCCGCGACCCCGCCCGAGTCCTCGGACTGCCCGAGCCGAAAGACGCAGCATCATCATGCAACTCATCCGTTTTCTGATCTCGATCTCCTGGGTGCGGATCACCACCGTCATCGCCGCCGGACTGGTCTGCGGTGTGGCGAACACCTATCTGGTGACATTGATCCGGGGGGTCGTGTCACCGCCGCCGCATCCGCCGGTCACCATCACCAGTTTCGTACTGGCCGGCGTGGTCATCCTGGTCAGCGGCGTGCTGTCGCAACTGCTGCTGATCCGGCTGGCCCAGGACGCGATCTACCGGCTGCGCGCGGACCTGAGCACCGGAATCGTCTCCGCCCCACTGGAACACCTCGAGCGCCTGGGCACCCACCGCCTCATGGCGACACTGACCGAGGACGTGCGTTCGCTGTCCGAGGCGGTCACCGCGATCCCGAGCATCTGCGTCGACGTGGCGACCATCGTGGGATGTTTCGTATTCCTCGCGATCGTCTCCGGTCCGATCTTCGCCGTGACGATCGCGGGCACGCTGCTCGGAATCGCCTGTGTCGAACTGGTTCTCAAGCGGGTGCGGGTACTGTACCGGGCCGCGCGCGAGCACGAGGACGGACTGCTGGGCTCGTTCCAGGCGGTCACCCTGGGCATCAAGGAACTCAAACTGCACCGGGGGCGTCGCCGTGACTTCATGGACCGGCACCTGCTCGGATCGGCCCGGGACGTGCGGGCCCGCAATGTGGCGGCGGGCTCGAAATTCTCACTGGCACAAGGCTTCGGGCAGCTGCTGCAACTGGGCACCATGGCGGTGATCCTGTTCGTCCTGGCCTCGGCGCTGCATCTGTCGCTGGATGTGATGGTCGGTTACGTGCTGGTGACGACCTTCCTGGCGATGCCGATGCAGAACTTCATGCATCGCATCCCGGACCTGGTTCGCGGCGACGTCGCGCTGGCGAAGATCCGCACCATGAACCTGTCCATGGAGACCTTGCACGACGAGGAGGCGCTGCCGTACACCGAGCGCCCGCCCGCGGGCCAGGTGCCGCTGGTGCTGACGAACGTCGCGTACAGCTACCGGACCGAGGCGCCGCCGCCGGTGCCGCCGATTCCGGGTGCGCCGCCCCCGCCCGGAATGCCGCCGCTGCCCGGCGGCCCCGGTCGCGGCGAGAAACGTTCGCGCGGTGGACATCTCGCGGACGCGCACAATGGCCGACCGGCGCACGCACCCGATGGGCGGCCGGCGGGCGCGCCGCTGCCGCCGCCACCCGGCGCCCGGCCGCCCGGTGCCGCTCGTCCGGACGTCAACGGGCGACGGCATCTGGATCACCGTCGTCCGGACGACCGGCCGGTGCCGATGGCCCCGCCGCCGGCCGGTCCGCACGAGCCCGGCGACGATGGTGGCTTCGCGCTCGGACCGCTGGATCTGGTCTTCGAGCCCGGGCAGATCAGCTTCGTCATCGGCGGTAACGGCAGCGGCAAATCGACTCTGGCCAAGCTGATCACGGGTCTCTACGTGCCGCGAACCGGCTCGATCTCGCTCGGTGACGAACGGATCGATCACGAGAACATCGAGTGGTTCCGGCAGAACTCATCGGCGGTGTTCACCGATTTCCATCTGTTCGAGGACTATCTGGGCTTCGACCGTCCAGGAATCGATGAGGAGGTGCGCGGATATCTGGAAGAGTTGCAGATCGCGCACAAGGTGACCGTGCGGGACGGCAAGCTGTCCACCCTCGCCCTGTCCCAGGGACAGCGCAAACGCCTGGCCCTGCTCACCGCGCTGCTCGAGGATCGGCAGATCTACGTCTTCGACGAATGGGCCGCCGATCAGGAGCCCAGGTTCCGCGAGGTGTTCTACACCGAGATCCTGGCGGGACTGAAACACCGCGGCAAGACGGTCATCGTGATCACCCACGACGACCGCTATTTCGACTGCGCCGATCAGATCGTCAAGCTGGACTTCGGCAAGATCGTGGAGGCGACCGCCGCGACGGCTCCCGCTATCCGGTGATGCGCAGATCGTGGACGAACTGTTCGCACGGGTCGGCGATGGGCTGCCAGTTGCCCTGGACGTACTGGCAGCCGACGCTGGCCTGCAGGCCGGCGTCCACGAGGATCTGCCAGCGGACGGTGGTCCCGTCGCCGGGGGATTCCTGATAGGACAGGCCGGGTCGATCACCGAAGACCGCGTCGCGCCGCAGGTCGCTCACCTGGCCTGCCGGGCGGCGTTTGATCTGCGCGTCCAGGGTGTCGGCGACGTCGGCCAGGCCGGCGCCCGGGTTGAGCGTCTTCTGGATCAGCGTGATGCGTTCGCGCGCACCATCATTCGGCGACACGTCGACGCGGTCGCCGAGATGCGAGGCGATATGCCAGCCGGCGGGGATCTGCGCCTGAACCCGGCCGAAGGTCTGCGCGGTCGGCCGGGACACGCTGGTCGCCGCTGCCGAAGGCGTTGCGGGACCGGTTGATTCGGCCTCGGCGGTGGCGTGGGACGAGATGTACCGGGTCAGCGCGACCGTCACGCCCACGCCGACGAGCAGCAACGCGATCACCGCGGCGGCGGCGATGAGCAACCGGCTCGGGCCCCGCCGCGGCGGCTGGGTGGCCAGCGCGTGCTCGTGCAGGGAATCGAACTCCGTCGGCGTCGACCGGGAGCCCGGCGCACCGGGCGGCCGAGCGGTCGGCCCGATGGGCATCGGCATCCCCGGGTGGGCACCGCGGATCAGCTCGACACCGGTGAGCGGACGCACATCGACCGGGAAGCCGCACTGTTCGGCCAGGGTTGCGGTCAGCGCGTCGAGCAGGCCCCGGTCCGTCACGCCGAGGGCCAGCAGATAGGTCGGGGCCTGACCGGCGAGCAGCCGGGCGATGACGCCGACGACACCCGGCAGGCCGTGGCCCTCCTCGACATCGGCCAGGCCGACGGACGGTTCGCACTCACACGATTCGATCCAGGTGTCCTGCCCGGACCGGCCGACCAACGTCACGGTGGTGGAGAGCGGGTCCAGTTCCAGCACGGCGATCCGCTGCTGCTGGGCGGTACTGGCTCCCAGCGATGCGGCGCGACGGGCCAGCGGCTCGACCGTCACCTGCGAGACCAGTCGCCGGGCCGCGGTCTCCAGCGCCGCTCGCCGCCGACGCCCCCATGCCGAAGGGCCCGCGATGGTGAGCCGCTCGCACGGGGTGGGCAACTGCAGATTGGTCAGCACCGCGCCCAGCGTCACCGCCCAGGCATCGGTGACCGACGGCAACGTCGGCGCGAAGGCGATCCGGTCCGCCGCGGCCATCCGAACCATCGACACCGCGGGGTACTGCGGCCGAAGCTGTTCTCCGACAACGAGACTCCCGCCATCACTGGCCGGAACGATCGATGGCGGACCATCCCAGTGCGTCGACTCGCTGCGCGCCCACACTCGTGTGTCGGTCAGCACTATGTCCACGATCGACATCAGACGAGCGGCATCCATCCGGTCTGGATGAGTTCCTGGCCCTTCCGGGTGACGTAGATACCGCGTCCGGCCGGCATGGCCGATGGACGGGCCTGGCCCCACAGCACACCCTCGTCCCGACTGCCGTTCATGATCAGAGCATTCGAGCCCAGATCCTTGATGCGTGCGATCACCGGCTCGTACATCGCACGGCTGGCACCGCCCGCGCGCCGGGCGATGATGAGGTGGAAACCGACATCGCGTGCGTTCGCGAGATGTTCGTGCAGCGCCTGCACCGGGTTGCCGGCGGAACCGGCGACCAGGTCGTATTCGTCGACCATGACGTAGATCTCCGGGCCGTCCCACCAGGATCGGTCCCGCAGCTGCTGGGGCGTCACGTCCGGGCCCGGGGCCCGCTTCTCCAGATAAGCCGCCAAATCGGCCATATTCTCTGTGAATTGCGATGCGGTCGAACCGTATCCAGCCAGGTAATGCTGTGGAAGTAGACCCAGCATGCTGCGACGGTAGTCACCCATGATGATGCGCGCCTGACCGGGTGTGTTGGAGGCGATGATGCCCTCCGCGATCAAGCGCAGCAGGGTGGTCTTACCCGATTCATCACCGACGATGACGAGGTGCGGGCTGACGTTGAAGTCGATGAACACCGGGGCCAGCTCGGATTCGTTGATACCGATCGGGAACCGCATGCACTTCTGCGACGGATCACCCGCCCAGTTGCCGGCCAGGCGCAGGAGTTCCTGGCGATCCAGCCGCTCGGGCAGCTGGCGCACCCGCGGGGCCGGACGGCCCGGGGTCATCTGCCGCAGCGCCGCGACCGCCTGGGCCACACCGGTACTGAGCGTCTCCGGGTTCGGATCGCCGTCGATACGCGGCAGCGCGGTCAGCATGTGCAGGGTCTCGGCGGTCATACCGCGGCCGGGACGCCCCTTCGGAACCAGTGCGGCGAACTTGCGGCCCAGGTCGGAGTCCATCGGATCACCGAGCCGCAGTTCGATGCGGGTGCCGATCTGGTCCTTGAGCGCCGGTTTGGCCTCACGCCAGGCGTTCAACGCGATGACCACGTGCACGCCGTACGACAGACCCTGCACGGCCAGGTTCATGATGCCCTGTTCGAGCGAGTCGAAGTCCTGGCGGATGGTGCTGAAACCATCGATGACCAGGAAAACGTCGCCGAACGAGTCCTCCTGCACACCGGCCGCCGCCGAATTCCCGGCCGGATCGGCGCCGCGCAGCCGGCGGAATTCGGACATGGACTCGATGCCCAGCTGCCGGAACCGCATTTCGCGCGACCGCACGATGCTGTGCATCTCGGACAGGGTGCGCCGCACCTTCTCCTCGTCCAGACGGCCCGCGACCGAACCGACGTGCGGCAGGCCCTCGAGGCTGATCAACGTACCGCCGCCGAAGTCCAGGCAGTAGAACTGCACCTGTTCGGCGGTGTGGCTCAACGCCATCGCCATGATCAGCGACCGCAGTGCGGTCGACTTACCCGACTGCGGACCACCCACCACGGCCACGTTGCCGCCGAAGCCGGACAGGTCGACGGTGAACGGATCGCGACGCTGGTGATACGGGCGGTCGACGATGCCGATCGGCACGCACAGCGAGGCGACCTGCGGGATGTCGCCGGTCAGAATGGAACGCGGCAACAGGAAATCCATGGTCGGCGCCTCGTCCAGCGGCGGCAACCAGATCGCGTGCGCCGGGCGGCCGTGCCCGCGGATCCGGGAGACCAGCATATCGAGGTTGGAGATCTCCTCCCCCTCCTCGCCCGTGATGGCTTCCTGGGTCAGTTCCGGCGCAGCCGCCACCGGAATGCGGTCGCTGGGGCGGAAATCCACGTGACCGGCACTGAAAACGCGGGCATGGATATCGATCTCGCCGCCCTGGATGCCTGCCTGGGTGACCGCGCGCTGCGAGCCGCCGCCGACGTACGGCCCCGAGACGTACGACGCCTGGAAACGCCGGATCTCGCCGTCACCGGCCTTGAGATAACCGCCACCCGGAGTGGGCGGCAGGTTGTACGCGTCCGGAACACCCAGCACCTGCCGGGATTCGTTGGCGGAGAAGGTTTTCAGGCCGATCTTGTAGGACAGGTGGGAATCGAGGCCCCGGAGCTTGCCCTCCTCCAGACGCTGGGAGGCCAACAGGATGTGGACCTGCAGCGAGCGGCCCAGGCGGCCGATCATCGTGAACAGGTCCGCGAAATCCGGATGCTGCTGCAGTAGTTCGGAGAACTCGTCGAGCACGACAAACAGCGCGGGCAGCGGATCCAGATCGGCGCCCGCGGCGCGCGCTTTCTCGTATTCGCCGACATTGGCGAAGTTGCCCGCCGTACGCAGCAGCTCCTGACGGCGGTTCATCTCACCGTCGAGGGCATACTTCATCCGGTCGACCAGGTCGGCCTCCTCCTCCAGGTTGGTGACGATGGCCGCGACATGCGGCACCCCGTCGAGCCCCAGGAAGGTCGCACCACCCTTGAAGTCGACCAGAACCAGATTCAGCTGATCGGGCGAATGCAACGCGATCATCGAGAGCACAAGGGTGCGAAGGAATTCCGACTTACCCGAACCGGTAGCGCCGATGCACAGGCCATGCGGGCCCATACCGTTCTCCGCGGCCTCCTTGATATCCAGGAAGACCGGCAGCCCGTCCGCACCGACACCGAAGGGCACCCGCAACCGGTCCTGGCCGTAGCGCGGCTTCCACTGACTTTCCGGACTGAACGTGCCGATATCACCCAGTCCGAGCATCTGCGCCCACGAGGTGATGGCCTCGCCGCCCTGCTCCGAGGCGGTTTCTCCGCCGGTCTGGGCGACCACCCGGAACGGCGCGAGACGGCGGGCGACCTGCTCGGCCTGGCGCGCGCTGATCCGGTCGATCACCGCGAACCGCTCCATATTGCCGGTGGCGCCGCGGCCGACGCATTCGCCGTTCTCCACCACCATCTGGATGCCACGCGAAACCGCAAGGCGCGGAGCGTAATTGCACAGATCGATGATGGTGACGCCCTCGTAGCCGGATTCGCGCAGCGCATCCTCTTCGGCCTCGAGCAGGCCGCCGTCCACCACGACGACGATATGGGTCAGATTCTGATTGGCCGGTTGATTACGCGAGTACCGGACGCGGTTGTGCACCAACGGATTCAGGCCGGCCGTCATCTCCCGGACCGAGCCGTACACCATGCGTTCGGTACCGACGCCGTCCTGCGATTCCGGATGCTGGGTGTGCGGCAACCATTTGGTCCACTCCCACTCCGCGATCGTGTCCGGCCCGGCCACCACCGCGACCAGGACCTGATCCGGGGCCTGGAACATGCACAGCTGCAACAACATCGCGCGCGTCATATCGCGAGCCTGGGCGCGGTCACCGTTGAGCTGGATGGTCGCGAAACCCTTGACCGCGATGGCCGTGGCCAGATCCGGCACGGTGGAATGAGTGCGTACGAAGCGACGCAGCGAGACCGCGGCGATCGGCTCGAGCTCCTCGACCGGACCGGTCTCCGGGGACACCAGCCGCGTGGCCAGGCGCTGACCGCCCAGGCCGATGCGGGCGTGGCAGAAGTCCTTGTCGCCGGGGCGGCGCTCCCACATCCGGCTGGTACCCGCGAGCATCCAGATCAGGCCCGGTTCGGGATGACTCCACTCCACCGCGGCCCGCTGCTGCCGCGCGGTCTCGTCGACGTCCTTGCGGACCTGGTCGAGATAACGCAGATAATCCTTGCGGTCCTCGTTGGCCTCGGCGGCCTTCTGGCCCTTGCCACCTCCCTGGGTGAACATGCCGACCATCGAGAAGACCATCATCATCGGGAACATCAGCGCGGTCGGATTCGACCCTATGCCACCACTTTTGGTGAACATGACCGCCATCATGCCGACCATGCCGACCACCATCACGACGGGCATCAGCTTGCCGAGCAGGCCGCCGGGAATGGAGCGGGGGATCTCCGGAGGCGGCTGCAGCGTGACCTCGCCGCCGGGTGAACGTGGCACCTCCCGGCGCTGGCGACGCTGGAAACGGACTGTGCTCATCGACTGAAGCTCCCCCTTCGGCGGCATGGTGCGGCCTCAGTGTAGAGGTCACGGCCGACATGTCGTACAGTTCGGGAGGCATTCTGCACGGGCCAGCCGCGCGATCGCAACTCGCGCGCTTGCGGAAACACCAGGTAGAGACGGAGTTGGGGGCAGCGTGACGCATGCGCGAATGAGCCATATCGAAGACGATTCGACGCGGGGGATCGTCCGTGCGCCGGATCTGGCCCGGGTCACGATTCTGGCCAAGCACACGCAGGTCGACATGGCGATTCCAGTGGATGTGCCGGTGGCACTGGTCATTCCCAGCGTGGTGGACATGGTCGCCCAGCACAGCAAGACCAATGATTTCGATACCAGCGGCGAGAAATTCCAGCCCGCCGAATGGGTTCTGGCCCGAATCGGGCAGCCGCCGTTCTCCAATTCGCTGAGCCTGGGCGAGCAGGGCGTGCGCGACGGCGAACTGCTGATGCTCGAGAGCGCCGACCACGTCGCGCCGACACCGCTGTTCGACGACATCATGTACAACGTCGCCATCGCCGACGGCGACAACTTCCGCTCCTGGTCTCCGCGCATGGCGCGGATCTCCGGTTCGGCCATCGCCGTGCTGACCATGATCGTCGGCTGCGTCGGCCTGCTCGCCGCGCCGAATGCCATGCCCGGCTGGATCTCCGGCGCGGTCGCGGCCTTCCTGACCATCCTGCTGGTCGTCGCCGGCACGGTGCTCAGCCGCATGTACGGGGATGTCGCGACGGCGATCGTCGTGGGCGGCTGCTCGCTGCCCGCCGCGTTCGCCGCGGGCATGCTGCTGGTGCCACTGCAGCATCACCACTACGGCTGGGCGAACATCCTGTTGGGTTCGGTGTTGTTCGGCGCGACGGCGGTTCTGGCCTGGCGGGTCAGCGGCGTGGGGCTGGCGCTGTTCATCGGCGCGACCACGGTGTCGCTGTTCGCGGTCGTGGCCGCGCTGGTCGGCCTGCTGACCTCGCAGCCGACCCGGGCCATCGGAGCCGGTGCGGCCGTACTGGCCCTCGGCGCGCTGTCGCTCGCGCCGCGGGTGTCGATGCTGCTGGCCAAATTGCCGCTGCCGCCGGTCCCCTCGCCCGGCACCCCGATCGACCCGACCGAGGACGATCCGGACGACCACCGCGCGCTGCCGACCATGGAGGTGCTGCGCGAGAAGTCCGAACGAGCGCGAATGTACCTGGGCGGCATGGTCGGTGCGACCACGCTGGTCACCGTGGTCGGCGCGCTGGCCGGTTGCAACCCCGGTGCGCACAGCCCGTTCTGGCCCGGTATCGCGCTGGCGCTGGTCGCCGCGGTGGTGCTGCTGTTCCGCAGCCGGACCTACGCCAGTGCCGAACTGGCCGTGGTGCTGATCGGCGGCGGCGCGGCCATTCTGCTCGCGGTGATGCTCGGCGCGGCCTTCACCCAGTCGCAGCCGCTGGCGGTCTTCGGCGCGGCGATGATCCTGCTGATCGGGGCGCTGATCTGCGGTCTGGTGATACCGAACCAGACCGCGACCCCGCCCATGCGCCGCGCGGTGGAACTGCTCGAATACGGCTTCGTCGCCGCGATTCTGCCGCTGGCATTCTGGGTGGCCGATCTGTATTCGATCATCCGCTCGCTCTCGCTCTGAGCCGCGCGATGAACCCGAAGACATTCGGCCGCAAAACTATTCGCGTCGACGCCGCGGCGGCGGTGCTGGGGTTGGGCGTATCGGTTGGCGCCAGAACGTCTTTCGCCGAGCGGCCGCCCGCGGTTAATCCGGCCGATCTGCCCGCGGACGGTGCGCCGCATCCGTCCAAGACCACCGAGCCGAAGCCGAACACCCCGTGCATGAGCACCGTTCCCGGCGGCGAGGGTCAGACCGTGCCGCAGGCGCAGCGGGTTCTGGATCTGGACAAGGCCTGGAAGTTCGCCACCGGGGCGGGCCAGACGGTCGCGGTCATCGACACCTGCGTGGCCCGCAACCCGCGACTGAGAAACCTTGCCGCGGGCGGCGATTACGTCAGCAACGGCGACGGCACCCAGGACTGCGACGGCCACGGCACCGCGGTCGCGGGGCTGATCGCCGCGAGCCGGGTGGACGGACAGGGTTTCGCGGGCGTCGCGCCCGATGCCCGGATCGTCGCGATCCGCCAGACCAGCAACTACTTCGAGGTCAAGGGCGCGTCCCAGGGGCAGACCCAGGAGCAGATCGAGAAGAACAGCTACGGCGATCTGGATTCGCTCGCCTCCGCCATCCGGCACGCCGCCGACCTGGGCGCTCGCGTGATCAACATCTCGGAGGTCAACTGCGTCGCGGGCACCCCGTCGGACGGGAAAATCGGTGCGGCGGTGCAGTACGCGGCGGTCCAGAGGGACGTCGTCGTGGTGGTGGCGGCCGGTAACAGCGACGCCTGCAAGGGAACCAATCCGGTGCTGGATCCGACGGATCCCGACGGGGACATGTGGAGCCGGGTCAACGAGAACGTCACCCCCGCCCGCTGGGACAACTACGTGCTCTCGGTCGGCGCCATCGATCCGGCCACCGGCTCCGCGTCGAAGTTCACCGTCCCCGGCCCCTGGGTCGGCGTCGCGGCGCCGGGCGAGAAGATCACCTCGCTGGACGTCAACTACGGCTCGGCCAACAGCAAGGGCACGGCGACCGCGTTCATCGAGAGCAACAAGCAGACCGAAATGGCCGGAACGAGTTTCGCCAGCCCGTACGTGGCCGGCCTCGCCGCGCTGGTCCGCCAGAAGTTCCCGCGCCTGAGCGCCTTCGACGTGATCAAACGCATCGAAGCCACCGCACACGCACCGGCCGGGGGCTGGAATCCGTACGTCGGCTACGGCGCGATCGATCCGGTCGCCGCGCTGACCGCCGAGGTCCCCACCCAGATCCCGCCCAAGCATCCGTTCTCGGCCAAGAGCTGGCAGATGGCGGTCCCGGAGCCGCCGAAGGCGCCGGACAACACCGCCCGCAACGTCGCGCTGATCGGCACGGCCGCCATCGCGGTGCTGTTGATCCTGGGTTATCTGGCCTCGTTCCCGATCCGGCGCCGATTCGGGATGCGCGACTGACGTTGTGCGACAACGGGTTCGGTCGAACCCGATCGGAGAGTCAGCGTGTCGCCCCGCCCGGCTCGACCGCGGCCACCGCCGTCGCCGAGGCCGCGCTCACCCGGTAGCCGCGCCAGGGCGGCGGACCCGCGGAGGGCGCGCCGAATTCGGCGGTCAGGGCGCCGGCCGAAAACCAAGGTTTTGCCAAATTCTCGCCAAAGCGAGCCAAAATTCCGTTCGGAAGGGCAACGAACGTGGCGAACTCCAGTTGCGTCGAGCGCCCTGCGTTGCAGAATGCGCTACGGCGCGGTCGAGCGGACAGACCCCGCCGTACACCTGAGAGAGGGCAGGGATACCCATGGCCACCGCCGTACCCAAGGCACCCAGACCGAAGCTGACCGCCGATCAACGCAACTCGTTCATCGCCGCCCAACTCGGGTGGACGATGGACGCCTTCGACTACTTCCTCGTGGTCTTCGTCTACGCCGACATCGCGCACACCTATCACATGAGCAAGGCCGAGGTCGCCTTCCTGACCACGGCCACGTTGATCATGCGGCCGGTCGGGGCGTTGCTGTTCGGCATGTGGGCAGACCGTGTGGGCCGCCGCATTCCGCTGATGGCCAATGTCTCGATGTATTCGGTGATCGGCTTCCTGTGCGCGTTCTCGCCCAACTTCACCGTGCTGGTGGTGCTGCGCATGCTCTACGGCATCGGCATGGGCGGTGAATGGGGCCTGGGCGCGGCGCTGGCGATGGAGAAGATCCCGACCGAACGTCGCGGATTCTTCTCCGGACTGCTGCAGGAGGGATATTCGTTCGGCTACCTGCTCGCCTCGCTGGCCTCGCTGGTGGTCATCAACTGGGCGGGGCTGTCCTGGCGGTGGCTGTTCGCACTGTCCATCATCCCGGCGCTGATCATCCTGATCATCCGTACCCGCACCGAGGAATCCGAGGCGTGGGAGCGGACCCAGGAGCGAATGAGGGTGACCCAGACCAGGATTCGCGATGTCATTCGCAATCCGGTCATCGTGCGCCGATTCGTCTACCTGGTGCTGCTGATGACCGCGTTCAACTGGATGAGCCACGGCACCCAGGACGTCTACCCGACGTTCCTGTCCGCGCCGCACGCCCAGGGCGGCGCGGCGATCAGCGCGGTCACCGCGAAATGGATCGCCGTGGTGTACAACATCGGCGCGATCGTGGGCGGTCTGCTGTTCGGCTCGCTCTCGGAACGTTTCGGCCGCCGGTACACCATCATCTTCTGCGCCGTCCTCGGCCTTCCGATCGTCCCGCTGTTCGCCTATTCGACGACCGCGGCGATGCTGTGCCTGGGCTCGTTCCTCATGCAGCTGATGGTGCAGGGCGCCTGGGGCGTGATCCCGGCGCATCTGACCGAGTTGTCACCGGATGCCATTCGCGGGTTCTATCCCGGCGTCACGTATCAGCTCGGCAATCTGTTCGCCGCGCTGAACCTGCCCATCCAGGAACGTCTCGCCCAGCACCACGGCTATCCGTTCGCCTTGGCGGTCACCATCATTCCGGTGCTCATCATGGTGGCGATATTGACCGCGGTGGGCAAGGAGGCCAAGGGCGTGAAATTCGGGGCGGACCTCGGGCCCAACGAGCCGATACCGGCCGCGTGAACCGGTTCCGGATGCGCCGTCCGGTCGGCGCACTCCGGTACCCACGCGAATCCCGCTGCCGGGCTGGGTAATTCGCGCTGACGCAGCAGGGCCACCGCAACGGCCCCGAGACGAAGCGAGCGCACGGTCACCGATGACCGTGCGCTCGTTCGCGATTCGCGAGGTGTCCGAAACCTGTTGTACCGCCGACGTTTTCGATCAGTTCGCCGCCGCCGCCGAGGTCGGCGAGACCAGCGTCTTGGCCGGGGCCGAGTCCGGTGCGACGCCGTCGTGGGCGACCATGGCGTCCTGCCGGGACAGGGCCGGGCCGGAAGCCAGCAGGCCGACGATCGGCCACGGCGCGGGCTCGTACTTGGTCTTGGCGGTATCCATGCCGAGCGCCTTGGCGGCATCGGCGTCCTTCAGGCCGTAGCGGACGCCGGTGTCGGAGATGAAGAACACGGCGTCCTTGCGCTGGCTGTCCGGCTCGATTCCGGTGGTCTGCACCAGGATTCCCGTGCCCGGAGTGCTGTAGAACTGGTCGGCCTTGTCACTGCCCGAGCTGTCGGCCTGAGCCAGGCGAACCGGCTTGGCCTTGTCCGGGATCGGCAGCGCGTGCCCGGTGACCAGGGACAATTCGGCATGCATGCTGCCGTCGGACTTGTCCGCGGAGGCCAGCGGTTTCCAGGACAGGCACTCGACCGGCTGGTCCTTCGAGTCCACGACCGCGGGCGCGGTGTCCGGATAATCCTGCACCGCAAGGGTGTTCACGATCGGGGTGTGGGCGCGGCCGTAGGGGCTGATCTCACCGTT
Source organism: uncultured Nocardia sp. (assembly GCA_966435935.1). GTDB lineage: Bacteria > Actinomycetota > Actinomycetes > Mycobacteriales > Mycobacteriaceae > Nocardia. The sequence goes on along the minus strand of CBJNFW010000020.1, from coordinate 16,543 downwards.
ACCCGCGGTCGGGTTCGAGTTGCGGATGATGTCGGCGGTCAGCGGGGAGATCTGCTGGATTCCGTTCTCCAGCGCCACGAAGTACTGGTTGTCGGTGCCGAGCTGCACGACATCGCCGTTGCGGTGATCGGCCAGTGCCGAACTGCCGCCCGGATCGGTGATGTTCGGCGCGACGATCGGGAGCACCTCGGGGATCGAGTTCAGCAGGCCCTGGCTGATCGGGCGCGGGGTGTCGCCGGTGATCTTCAGCGCGTCGGTGACCGTGCGATCGTTCATGTTCACCCGCGCGCGCTTGTTGTCGTAGACGAGGTAGGTCGCGTCCTTGCCCCGCACCAGCAACGCGCTGTTCTTCGGGAGTTTCGAGCCCTTGTCACCGAGTGTGAGATCGCCGGCGATGGCGGTGGTGGTCAGGGTATCGCTGCCATCGGTCTTCAACTCATCGCACACCGTCCACTGCCGGCCGGCGCCGCTGTTGTCGAAGGTGAGCAGCGAGGGCGCGCCGGGAATGCCGATCAACGCACCCATCGGCATGCTGGACAGCTGCGATTCCTTCACACTGGCCGGACTCGAGGCATCGCCGACGGCCAGGCGCGCGGAGGCCAGATTCAGTGCGGGATGGACGGTTCCGTCGATCACGGCGTAGATCTGACCGGACTCCTTGCCCATCAGAATCTTGCTGTTCCCGATCGACCCCTGCGGTTTGAGCAACGCCAGGACCGCACATCCGGCGAGCGCCACGACGCCGAGAATGAGTCCGACGGTGTAGGCGCGCGACTGAGAACGCATGGGATCGTGCAACATTCGCACATCCCGGCGCACCAGGGCGTGCTCCATGCGGCGTACGAGGAAGCGATAGCCGCTTACCTGCCACCTGGTTGTGGGTCTTGAAGGCATGAGTCCTCCCCCGAACAGTGCTCGCGTTCGTGGAACACAGTACAGTTCACGAGGACTTCAGTTCAGCTCGGCCGCCGAATCCGGCCGACACCGGTTACATGGGGGACCACGATGGCCGAACCCAGCGGGGCGAACAGGCGCCCGCTTCTCGGGCGGATCACGCTGTCGAATCTGCTCGCCGCACAGTTGCTCGGCCTCGTGGTCGCGGTGGCGGTACTGGCCGTGCGGCTGCCGGGTTGGTACGCACTGGGCGCGGCGATCGTGGCGGGTCTGCTGCTGCTGATTCCGTTCGGCAAGCGCACCATCGCCTCCTGGATCGCCACGATCTGGCGCTTCTCGACCCAGCGGGAGTACGAGATCGGCGACACGATCGATTTCCGCGGTCCGGACGGCCGGTCGCTCGGGTTGTTCTGGGAGGGCAGCCGGGTGGTCGCGGTGGTCGAGGTGCTGCCCCCGCGCGGCGGGCTGACCCGGATCGATCGCAGTACCGTGCACGCCTCGCACCTGCTGCCGATGCCCGAACTGGCGCAATGCCTGAACCAGCACGACATCCTGCTCAGCGGGATCGACATCATCAGCCACGGCCACCGCAGCCGCTCGGGCACCCCGGCCGGGCCGATCTACGAATCGCTGCTGGGCCCGCTGCCCGCGACCGCGCACCGCACGGTGTGGCTCGCCATCAGCTTCGATGCCCTGGCCTGCCCGGATGCCGCGGACCGGCGCGGCGGGGGCGCCGAGGGCGCGTGCCGCGCGGTCACCGTGGCCACGCAGCGGATCGTGCGCGCGCTCGAGGACGCGGACTGTTATTCGCGCGTGCTGACCGCGCCGGAGATCCGGCAGGCGGTGCTGCAGATCAGCGCCGGAATCGATCCGCGCACCCTGACCCACCGGTGGCGGTACGCCGAACTCGGCAACGGCGTGAACATCGGCGCCGCGGTCGATCCCAAGCGCCTGGGTTCGGATCTGCTCGCCCAACTGTGGGTGCCGCCCTCGCGCGGCACCACCGTCGCGGTGCGGTTGCGGCCGGGTAGTTCGGCCGAGACGGTCAACATCGGCGCGGCCTGGCGCCTGACCGCCCGCGAGATGCCCGAGCAGATCAAACGCAAGGGCATGGTCTCGATGAGCGGGCGGCATCGGCAGAATCTGCTGGCGCACTTCCCGATCGGAATTCCGGACGTCGACGATACGGTGCCGATGTCGGAGTTCCCGATCGACGTGATCGACGCGCTGCATCTGCCCTCGTCGGGCTGCGGTCAGCTGATCGGTTCCGATGCCGACGGCAACGGTGTCGCGATTCGGCTTGTCGGACAAGGTATCTCGACGGTGTACGTGGCCGGCGAGCTGTACCTGGCGCAGCAGTTGGTGTTCCGCGCGCTGGCGGTCGGCGAACGGATCCTGATCCGCACCGAGCGGCCGGGCGCGTGGGAGCAGCTGGTCAGCACCATCGGCAATCCGGAGCGGCTCACCATCGCGGTGGAGACCCACCAGAGCGACGCGTCGTTCACCGCCGCGGTCGTGGACGGGGTGCTCGCGCCCGCGCCGCACGCCGGTGTCACCACCATCTATGTGACGGGCGATCCGATGGGCTGGCCCGCCACCAAACCCGATCTGCAGATCCACCAGCCCGGCGCGATCGGCAACCACGTCATCCTGCGCACCGGCACCACCCAGGTCGATCTGAGCCTGGTCTCCATTCCGCGCGAGTCCACCTATATCGGCTCGCCCCGCGGTCAACAGCAACAGCAGCGCCGGGCGATGGCCCGGTAGCAGGACATTCAGCCCTGCCGGGTGGGCCGGATGGTGATATCGCCGATTTCCACGTCCTCGGGCTGTTCGATGGCGAAGGCGATCGCCCGCGCCACGGCCTCGGGGCTGATACCCAACGTCGCCATCGCCTGCTGAGCCTGCTCGCGCTGACCGGGGTCGTCGACGTGGTCCACGAGTTCGGTGCGGACGAATCCGGGCGAGATCGAGGTCGTTCGCACGACGCCGTCGGTGGATTCCTGACGCAGCGCCTCCAGCAGTGTGCGCACGGCGTTCTTGGTACCGGCGTAGACCGCCTGGGTCGGCACGATCTTCAGTCCGGACGTAGAGATGGTGGTGACGAAGTGGCCGCGACCCTGATCGCGGAAAACCGGTAGCGCCGCGGCGATTCCGTGCAGCACGCCGCGCACGTTGACGTCGATCATGGCGTCCCAGTCGTCGAGGTCCAGCGCCCGCACCGGCGCGATCCGGGCGATGCCCGCATTGCTCACCAGCACGTCGAGGCGGCCGAAGCGGTTCACCGCCGATGCCACCAGATCCTCGAGGTCGGCCCGCCGGGTGACGTCGACCGCCACCATTTCCGCGCGCCCGCCCGCGCCCCGGATGCGCGTCACCAACTCTTCCAGCCGGTCGGTCCGCCGCGCGCCGAGTACGACGGCCGCGCCGCGCGAGGCCAGTTCCGTCGCGGTCGCCGCGCCGATCCCGCTGCTGGCTCCGGTGATGGCAACGACCTTGCCGTCCAGTCCGCTCACCGAGATACCTCCGAAAGTCGTTCGATCACGATAGCAACCGTACCGGACAATTGTCCGCTTAGCCGGGCGGCGACTGCCGAGGAGATCGCCGGATCACGTCGGCGCTGCGGTGGGCAGGCTCAGCCGGGGTACGGGTCGGCGCTGCGCGCCTCCCGCAAATGCCCTGCCCACCAGGCGAGTTGGCGCAGCAGCCGGTACGCCGCATCGATCGCCGCGCCGTCGCGGGTCTGGCCCTCGGCATCGAAGGCACGCTTGGCCTGATGGAAGCTGACCGATTCGCGAATCGAGACCATGTGCACCTCGGCCACTACCTGACGCAATTGCTCGATGGCCCGCAGACCGCCCGAGAGTCCGCCGTAGCCGACGAATCCGATGGGCTTGGCACGCCATTCGTGTTTGGCGGTGTCCAGGGCGGTTTTCAGCGCGGCCGGATAGCCGTGGTTGTATTCCGAGGTAACCACGACGAAAGCGTCTGCGGCGGAAAGCCGTTCGCGATACGCGACGACCTCGGGCGTCTCGGTGAGATCCACCGGCAACGGGGTGTGCAGCAGATCGATGACACCGACGTCGAACCGGTCGTCGGCTCGCGCGGTCCGCAGAAACCAGTCGGCGACTACCGGCGCGAACCGACCCGGCCGCACACTGGCGACGATCACCTCGAGCCGCAACGGAGTATCCATGTCAGCGAGCCTAACCGCAGCCACCGTGCGACCCTGGCGAGCGAACGTCACGGTGATGAATCCCGCCCGCCCACGTCCGGACCGGACACCGGCGGGCACCGAGGATATTCCGGCCGAGTCCAGCAAAACACCCCCGCAACAGGGTTACTTCAACTCCGAGCACACCTTCCGGCCACGGCAGCCGGTTCGGCGAAACATCGGCGATTTGAACGAGACCCCCACCAGGGTCGATTCTGTACCGACGAAGCAGAACTCGACAGTAAGCACAACAGGCAACCCCACCCCCGAGTTCCGCCCACCCTGAACAACCAAGCCGGGGCCCACCCCGATCCAGGACCAACCGCAGCCGAGGAACCCAGCGACCAGACAAAGGAACGGACGACCAGGGGCAACAGAGTCCGGCCCACCGCAGCAGCGCGAACACACAGTGGCCGCCCGAGTTCCGCCCGCCCCGAATTACGCCCACTCCAAGGCCGGGGCCCGCTCCGGTCCTGGACTGGCCGGAGTGGAGGAGCGAAGCGCGGGAGCGGAGGGAAGGACCGGGGTTGATAGGGCCGCCCGCCGAAGCGAAGCGGAGGCAGAAAATACGGGAGGCAGAAATTACCGCATGGCTGCTCGTCGAGACGCTCGGCGCGCCCGGGACCTGGTCCCTGGTCGCCGTGGGCACCGCGCCGCGCAAGTGGAAATCGTTGGTGCGCGCGGTACCCGGCCCGGCGCTCACGGTGATCGCGATGGCACATGCCACCGGTGCGCCGGTCGAGCGGATTCTGCCCAAGTCCCGGCACGCCTGGTCGCAGCGGTACGTGCGGGCCGTTCCCATTACCGGGCCGGATGATCGCGTATACGCGGTGCACGTCCGGGTGGGCGAGGGCGATACCGAGCCGACACCGGCCGCGCCCTATCTGTACACCAACGACGACCGGCGGCTCGAGGTCGTCTCCGCCGGCCTCGGGCCGAATTTCGACCGCGGCCGGTCGGTGTGGACCGGGGCCGAGACCTACGAGTACGTCGAACGTTTCGACGATGCGCTCGACTGGGTCGCGACCATGGCGCAGCCGGTGCCGGGCGCGCGCTGGCTGGGCGAGATGACCGTCCGCACCCCCGAGGGCCTGCGCACCCTGATGACCGCGGCCCGCAGCGACGAGACGGATCCGGGCCGCTGGCGAGGACTGCTCGTCGACATCACCGACAGCGTTCCGCCACAACCCAAGTCGTTCGAGGCCGCGACGGTGGACACCCTCATCAGCGCCAACCCCGGGCTGTATCTGGCGGTCGTGGACACCGCGCAGGTGCGCGTGCTGCGCTGGATCAGCGAGCCGATACCCGGTTTGCTGTGGTCCGGCGACGTCGAGGAGCGCACTCTGCCGCATCCGGACGATCTCGACCGAATCCGCGAGGCGCGCAACGATATTCGAGCCGGCAAACGCAACCTGACGTTGTCCGGGCTCCGCCTGGCCGGCACGGACGGCAGCTGGCTGCGGGTGGACGCGGAGATCAGTCCGCTTCCGCACGGCGCCGAGGAAGGCCCGCCGCGTTTCGCCCTGGTCCGCTTCGAAGTCCGCTGACACACTCCGTCAGGGATGTACGCGAGTCGCGGCGTACTCGGCCAACCCCTGCGCGGGTGCCACGGTGGCGCTGAAATCGACTGTGCGACGGGCACGTTGCGGATCGGCGACGATATGCCGGGCGTCGGTGATCCGATACTGGCCGCTCACGACGGGATCCGGCCCGCCGAGAGCCCGGGACATGATCGAGGCCACCTCCCACAGTGTGATCGGATGTCCGGAGGCGATATTGAGCGGGACGAATCCGGACAGCGGCCGCGCCACGACCGCGGCCGTGGCGGCGGCGATATCCCGGACGTGCACGAAATCCCGCACCTGCCCGCCGTCCTCGAAGACGTACGGCGCGCGCCCGGCGGCCAGCTCGGCCCGGAATCGTGCCGCGACACCGGAATGCGCACTCAGCGCGGCATTCTCGCGCATCGGGTTGCCGTACACGTGGTGATACCGCAGCACCGTGACGCCCGCGCCGGTGGCCGCGCCCCACGCCATCGCGTAATTCTCCTGTGCCGCTTTACTCGCCGCATATCCGGTCCGGGGCCGCAGCGGGGCGTCCTCACCGACCGGTTCCCAGGTCAGGATCTCTCCCGAGCGCGGCGCGCGATGGTCGAACATGCCGCGGTCCAGATCGGCCCGGCGGCGCACCCCCGGAAAGAAGGGCCCGCTGCGCGCTCCGCGATACCGGCCCTCCCCGTACACCGACACCGAGGAGGCGAGCACCAGCCGACGGGTTCCGGCGCGTTCCATCGCGGCCAGCAGGACCGCGGTGCCGAAATCGTTGTGCGCGGCGAACATCGGGGCGCGCTGCACATTGGGGCCGCCCGGCCGCACCGCGGTCGTCGCGCCCGTGCTCGCCGCCGAACCGGTGCGCTCGCGCGGCAGTGCGGGCGGACCCTGGACTCCCATCGACGAGCCGTTCCCGCCCCCGGCCGAGGATCCGGGCGGGATCGCGGCGGCCAGGTGGACGACCACGTCGACGCCGCGAAGCAGCGGATCGAGGGCGTCGGGATCGCGGATGTCCGCGCGCACGATTCCTTCGGGCGGAACCGGATCGGGCCCGTGCACGGATTCCAACAGCGCGTCCAGGGCGACCACCTCGTGCCCCGCGTCGGCGAGCGTGCCGCGCACGTGCAGTCCGATGAATCCCGCCGCCCCGGTCAGCAATACCCGCATATCATCTCCATCGGTCCGCCGATCCCCCGCATGAAGATCGGTGCGACCGCCGCCGGAACCGAGGTCTGCGACGGTACACCCATGGCATCAGGGTAGTTCGAACGGCAACGCCACACCGGCATGAACACGGCAGCTCGCACAGGTGTCGGTGCCCTCGACCGCCGCGACCGCGTTCCGCACGAGTGCCTTGAACGGCACCAGATTCTGCTCGAATGCGGCGAAAACGGCAGCGGCGCTGACCCCTTCGCCGGACTCCAGACCGGCATCCAGATCGGTCACCAGAGCGATTGCCGCGTAGCACATTTCGAGCTCGCGAGCCAGGACCGCCTCCGGGAATCCGGTCATGTTGACCAGTTCCCAGCCCTGCCCGGCGAACCAGCGGCTCTCGGCTCGGGTGGAGAATCGCGGGCCCTGCACGACGACCATCGTCGCGGTCGATTTCAGCGGCAGTTCGGGGACCTCGGACCGGATTGCCGCGCCGCGCAGTTCATCGCAGTAGGGGTCGGCGAAGGAGATGTGGATGCCGCCGTTGTCGAAGTAGGTCTGCGCCCGCCCCGACGTGCGGTCGACCAACTGATCCGGCACCGCGACCGTGCCCGGCCCCCAGTCCGCGCGCAGGCTGCCCACCGCGCAGGGCGCGAGGATCCGGCGCACGCCGATCGACCGCAGCGCCCACAGATTCGCCTGGTAGGGCACGGTGTGCGGGGAGAATTCGTGTTTTCGTCCGTGCCGAGGAAGGAATGCGACCTGCCGCCCCTCGACCTCGCCGACGGTGATCGGCGCGCTGGGCGCACCGTAGGGCGTTTCGACCTCGAGGCTCACCGCGTCGTCGCCGAAGAAATCGTAGAAGCCGCTGCCGCCGATGATGGCCAGCGCGGGCCGGGGAACCGAACTCATGCGCCGATTCTCCCGCACCCTCGCGCCGGGGACGGAAACCGGGGCGCTACCACTCGCTCCGGCATGTACCCTGGTGGGGTATCACAGACGGCAGGCTCGACGGGCTGGGAGAAGAGGAAGATCCGGTGACCGAGGACGACATCACCACGGCGGAGACGGCGTCGGGTCACGAGCACGCCGGGCACGGGTACATCACCGCCAAGGACGACTACCTCAAACGTCTGCGCCGCATCGAGGGCCAGGCCCGCGGCCTGCAGCGCATGGTCGAGCAGGAGCAGTACTGCATCGATATCCTCACCCAGGTCTCGGCCATGACCAAGGCGCTGCAGGCGGTGGCGATGGGCCTGCTCGAGGACCACATCAGCCACTGCGTCGTCGACGCGGCCGTGCGCGGCGGCCCCGAGGCCGAGCAGAAGATCAAAGAGGCCACCGACGCCATCGCCCGGCTCGTCCGCTCCTGAGCGATTCCCGCACGGGACCGCGCACAGGTGTGGATGCGGGCGCTCATCCGAACCACCCGGCCGAGCGCAGCGACCGATACTCGCCCGTGCCGTGTGCCGAGTCCGCACCGATCCGCACACCGCTACCGCACCGCCGCCGCTGATATCGGTACGGCGGCGGCGCGGTGCGCTGATCAGTCGAGTACGGCGGCCAAAGTGCGCAGAGTCCCGATGTAGTCGTCACCCAGCGGCTGGATCGCCACATGGTCGGCGCCCGCGGTCAGGTGTTCGGTCAGGCCCGCCGCGATCTGCTCCGCGGTGCCGTGCAGGGCCAGTGCGTCGACCAGGCGATCGGTGCCCGGGGTGGCCAGATCCTCGTCGCTGAAGCCGAGACGACGCAGGTTGGCGACGTAGTTCCGCAGCCCGAGGTAGAACTTCACAGTCCCGCGGCCGACCGGACGCGCGGTGGCCGGGTCGGTGTCCAGCACGACCTTGTGCTCGGCCACGAGCAGACTGCCGGGGCCCAGGATCTCGCGCGCCTCGCGCGAGTGCTGCGGTGTGGTGAGGTAGGGCAGCGCTCCGGCCGTGCGGTCACGCGCCAGCTTCAGCACCCGCGGACCGAGCGCGGCCAGGGCCCGCTGCTCCTTGGGCACGCCTGCCTGGTCGAGCACGTCGAGATACTCGACCAGAACGTCGTACGGCTTGCGATAGTCGTTGTCGTGTTCGGGATGGCCGATTCCGATGCCGAGGATGAAACGGCCCGGGAAGCGCTTGTCGATCCGATGGAAGGACTCCGCGGTCTCCTGCGCGGGCGCGCTCCACACGTTCACGATGCTGGTGCCGACGAGCAGATTCTCCGTCGCCTCCAGCAGCGACTCCACCACCGGCAACTCGGCGGCGGGCGATCCGCCCAGCCAGATCGAGCTGTACCCGAGCCCTTCCAATTCCTTTGCCTCGTCCGGAGTCACTCCCCCGTAGTAGCGCCACACCCCGAACCTGCCGAGTCCACGAATCGTCATATCGGATGTGAACTCCGGCACTCCGGCACGTATTCCACCCCGGCGTGGCCCACTACACCAACCCCGCCTCGAACTCCGGGTGCACGTGGATCGGGAGCGGTTTGCCCACGGCGGGCAGGGTTGCCAGGCGCGCCCGCACGACCACCTCGGCGACCTCGTGCGGAATCGCGTCGTCCTCTTCGGGCTCCTCCCATTCCACGCCCGCCTCGCGCGCGCCGCGATCGTGCAGCATGCGCGCGTCCAGCGCCGCCTGCACCCGCCAGCGGAACTCGCCCGGAGTCATGGCCTGCTCCTCGGCGGGTTCCTGTTCATCGGTGAGCCGCCGCGACTCGGTCAGCCCCTCGCCGACGAACGGGGCCAAATCGTATGCGGCGCCGCAATTCTCGTCGTCCACGAAGATCAGGAAGCCGTCCGTGCGGCCCGCTCGCGCGAAGCTGCCGAACAGGGTCGCACCCGTGCCCTCCACGTCGTCCCAGCGGACGAATTCGCCCGCGGTGAGCGGTTCGTCCAGTTCGGGGACCCAGGCGGGCGGGACGACACCGGCCGCGGCGAGCCGATCGGCGGCCTCGCGGGCGACCGTGCGCGAGGGCTCCCCGGCGAGCGCGGCGACGCAGCGCAGGAAGGCCAACGCACCCGGGGTCGCCATCTCCTCGGCCCGGTCGGCGAACAGCCGCACGAAAACCTCCAGATAGTCCGCGCTTTCCCCGTAACCGACCGAGAGCAGGCCCGCCGCAAGGTACTCCCCGTCCACCGGCTCGTCCACCTGCTCGAATTCGGCTATCCGCGCGACGACCTCGGCCATCATCTCGCCGACGCCGAGATCGTCGGCCTCGACGACCTCCGCGCCGCTCCCGCGCGCCTGTTCTCGCTTGTTCTCCTTGCCTTTACGGCCACGGCTCACCGGACTCATGGATGCCGAGTCTGCCACCTTCTCCCCTCGGCGCACGACCACCCCGCGAAGCGAGTCGGCGCAGGCAGTCGACGCGCACCGCCCCGCACCGAGGACCATCGGATATTTACTACCGGCCCTTCGGATTCCGCCTCCGGCGGCATAGGCTTGTCGCGAACGGCCGACCAGCACGGTGGCCTCCGGAGGGCACCGAGAAATCTCATGACAACGTTGGTTTGGGTCGTCGTCCCCTACCTCGCCTTCGCCTCCTTCGGCCTGGGCCACTGGTGGCGCTGGCGGCGTGATCGATTCCGGTCCGGCGTCTTCGGGGGCCGGACCGACGTGTCGCGGACCGGTCTGTGGTTGTTCCGCGTCGGCATCCTGGTCGTGCTGATCCCGCGAATCGGCCAAATAGTGCTCAGCCGTGTGCATTCCGGATCGAGCGTCAGCATCGCCCAGGTCGTCTTCGTCAGCGAGGTAGTCGCCGCGCCCATCGCCCTGACCGGCGCGGTCCTGCTGTTGCTGCCCACCATGGTGGCCGGCTCGACCCGGCCGGTCACCGTCGTCGACCGCATCACCCTGCCGATCCTGACCGTGGCGATCCTGTCGGGCGTCCTGGTGATCTTCGACCCGAAAACCACGGGCTCGCACGACATGGCCGCGCGCACGCTCTTCGTCTGGTTTCCCTCGCTGTTCAGCCTCGATCCGCAGCCCGCGGTGATGACCCGCGCCCCGCTGCTCTACCAGTTCCGGGCCCTCACGGTCGTCTCGGCCATAGCCCTGTGGCCGTACACCCGGCTCGCCGGCCTGTTCCTGTGCCCCATCGAACGCACTGTGCGCCGATTGATCACCGCAGTCGGATCGGCTGCCCGCCAGACGGATTGAACCGGCACACACCCGGACCTCTGCCCGGCGTGATGCCATGCCGGCGAGCCGGGCCGACGCACAACGCATATCGGGTCACATCACGCCGACAACAGCCTCCGGATGGACCCGGAGTCCGGCCACCAGTCTGCCGGGTCGGCGCTGTCTTCACCGCGGTCCGGTTCCCGGCCGGGTGCACCGCCCACCGAGTCTCGTACCAGACCTCGCCCGCGGGTTCACCGTTGAGATTCCAGCTCCACGCCACCAGTGGATTCGGCGCGAAGCGCTGGCCGGGCGCTGACGGATTCCCGTGCACGCCAGGCGATTCCGACCGAGTGCACCCGGCGCACCGTCCTGCGCCGGAGGCGGAACGGAACCTGCCGACCGCCTGCGACCTCGGCACCGCCGAAGTTGCCGTGAGTACTGCCCGTACGTAATAGCAAGTGCGCGAATGGCTTTCACTCGACGCACCGGGCGCATCGGCGGTGTCGGCCGGCCGGGCGCGGCGTGACCCTATTCGCCGCAGCAGCCGTGCGCGCCGGGAACCGTGCGCATCTCCCGGGTCTGTGCGTTGCGAACGGCCAGATCCTCGTCGGCGGGGTAATCGACGGCGATGAGACTCAGACCGTGTGCGGGGGCGACGGTGACGGCGCTGGAGCGAGTGCGTTCGGACAGGAGGGAGGCCGGCCAGTCCGGAGTGCGGCGGCCCTCGCCCACCGCGAGAACGCCGCCGACCAGGCTGCGGACCATGGACCAGCAGAAGGCGTCGGCACTGACGTGCGCGAACAACAGGTCGCCGGTCCGGTCCCAGTCGAAACGCTGCAGTTCGCGAACGGTGGTCGCACCCTCCCGGCGACGGCAGAACGCGGCGAAATCGTGCAGGCCCAACAACTTTCGCGACGCCTCGCGCATCGCGTCCAGATCCACCGGACGGCACGGCACCACACTGCGGGCCTGCAGCGGGGACGCACCGTAGGGCGCGGTGGTCAGCCGATAGATGTAGTGCCGCCGGATCGCCGAGAAGCGGGCGTCGAATTCGGCCGGGGCAGGCCGGATTCCGGTGACGCGCACGTCCTTCGGCAGGAATCGCGCGAGCCGGTGCAGCAATTTGCCCACGTCGAATTCGGCGGTGGTATCGAAATGCGCCACCTGCCCCTCGGCGTGCACCCCGGCGTCGGTGCGGCCCGCGACAGTCAGCTGGATCGGCTCCCGCAGCACTTTGCCCAGCGACTCCTCGAGTACGCCCTGCACGGTGCGCAGCCCCGGCTGACGCGCCCAGCCGGTGAAATCGGTGCCGTCATAGGACAGATCCAGCCGTACCCGAATCGCAACGCTTCCCCGGGGCGAATCGGACATGGTCACAGCGAACTCCCGGTTAACGTGATGTCCTCCCCTGTGGGGAGAAACTCCTGATCATCGCTGGTCAGAAGTTCTGCTACCAAAGATAATGACGAGTAAGCCCGCCGACCCGGAGGGGACGGCGGGCTTACTCATGCGTTCAGAGCTCTTACTCGCTCTTCTCGGCGTCCGCGGCAGCCTCGGCCGCAGCGGCCTCGGCGGCCGGAGCCTCGGTCTCGGCAGCCGCCTCGGCCTTGGGGGCCTCCTCGGTCTTCGCCTTCTGCGACGCGGCGACCCGGCGGGCACGATCGGCCTCGTTGGTCACGGTCTTCTCGCGGATCAGCTCGATGATCGCCATCGGCGCGTTGTCACCCTTGCGGGGGACGGTCTTGATGATCCGGGTGTAGCCACCCTCGCGGCCCTCGAACGACGGTCCGATGGTCGCGAAGAGCTCGTGCACGACATCCTTGTTGCGGATGACCTTGAGCACCTCGCGGCGGTCGGCCAGCGAGCCGGCCTTGGCCTTGGTGACGAGCTTCTCGGCGTACGGGCGCAGCGCCTTGGCCTTGGCCTCGGTGGTCGTGATCCGACCGTGCTCGAAGAGCGCCTGCGCCAGATTGGCGAAGATCGCCTTCTGGTGCGACGCCGACCCGCCGAAGCGAGCACCCTTCTTGGGCTTGGGCATTGGTGTTCTCCTTTGGGAAGGCCCCGGGGACTGCTGCCCCGTACGGCCTAGAGCTGTTCGGTTTCGGCGTAGTCCTGCTCGCCGTTGTCGGTGTCGCTGAACGTGCCGCTGTCGCTCCAGGTGCCCGTGGCGGCGTCGTAGCCGACGACGCTGGAAGGATCGAAGGAGGCCGGGCTGTCCTTGAGCGACAGACCCAGCGAGTGCAGCTTGACCTTCACCTCGTCGATGGACTTCTGCCCGAAGTTGCGGATGTCCAGCAGGTCCGACTCGGTGCGCGCGACCAGCTCACCCACGGTGTGCACACCCTCGCGCTTGAGGCAGTTGTACGACCGCACGGTCAGGTCCAGGTCCTCGATCGGCAGCGCGAACGAGGCGATGTGATCCGCCTCGGCCGGGCTGGGCCCGATCTCGATGCCCTCGGCCTCGACATTCAATTCCCGTGCGAGACCGAACAATTCGACCAGGGTCTTACCGGCCGACGCCAGCGCATCCCGCGGGGAGATCGAGTTCTTGGTCTCGACGTCCAGGATGAGCCGATCGAAGTCGGTACGCTGCTCGACACGGGTCGCCTCGACCTTGTAGGTCACCTTCAGCACCGGAGAGTAGATCGAGTCGACCGGAATCCGGCCGATCTCCGCACCCGACGCCTTGTTCTGCACGGCCGGGACGTAACCGCGACCGCGCTCGACCACGAGCTCGATCTCCAGCTTGCCCTTGTCGTTCAGGGTCGCGATGTGCATATCCGGGTTGTGCACGGTCACGCCCGCCGGGGGAACGATGTCACCGGCGATGACCGCGCCGGGGCCCGACTTGCGCACGTACATGGTGACCGGCTCGTCCTCCTCGGACGACACGACCAGGCCCTTGAGGTTCAGGATGATGTCGGTGACATCCTCCTTCACGCCCGGGACGGTGGTGAACTCGTGCAGCACGCCGTCGATGCGGATGCTCGTGACAGCAGCACCCGGGATGCTCGACAGCAGCGTGCGGCGCAGCGAGTTGCCGAGGGTGTAACCGAAGCCCGGCTCGAGCGGTTCGATGGTGAACTTCGAGCGGTTCTCGGCGATAACCTCTTCGGTCAGCGTCGGTCGCTGTGAAATCAGCATTTTCTTCCTCCTTCTGGACGCCCGCTATTTGACGTCCACGACTGGAATGTGTGGAACCACCCACAGGCGGTTCCACCAGCGGCGCGGTAACGCCTTGTTACTTCGAGTAGTACTCGACGATGAGCTGTTCGTTCAGCGGCACATCGATCTGCGCACGCTCGGGCAGCTGGTGCACCAGGATCCGCAGCCGGTTCGGCACCACCTGCAGCCAGCCCGCGCTCGGACGGTCGCCGATGGTCTCGCGCGCCACCTGGAACGGCAGTGTCGGCAGCGACTTCTCCTTGACATCGATGATGTCGTACTGGCTCACCTGGAAGCTGGGAACGTCGACCTTCTTGCCGTTCACCAGGAAGTGGCCGTGCGAGACGAGCTGCCGGGCCTGCCGACGGGTGCGGGCCAGACCGGCGCGGTACACGACGTTGTCCAGACGCGACTCCAGCAGGCGCAGCAGGTTGTCACCCGTCTTGCCCTTCTGGCGGTTCGCCTCTTCGTAGTACCGGCGGAACTGCTTCTCCATGACGCCGTAGGAGAAGCGCGCCTTCTGCTTCTCCTGCAGCTGCATCAGGTACTCGGACTCCTTGATCCGCGCGCGGCCGTGCTGGCCGGGCGGGTAAGGACGACGCTCGAACGCCTGGTCGCCTCCGACGAGGTCGACGCGCAGACGACGCGACTTGCGGGTGATGGGGCCTGTATAACGAGCCATTTTTCGCTACTTCCTTTCCCGCTAGACGCGACGCCGCTTGGGCGGACGGCAGCCGTTGTGCGGCTGCGGGGTGACGTCGGAGATCGTGCCCACCTCGAGGCCGGCGGCCTGCAGCGAGCGGATCGCGGTCTCACGGCCCGAACCCGGACCCTTGACGAACACGTCGACCTTCTTGACGCCGTTCTCCTGCGCCTTGCGGGCGGCGTTCTCGGCGGCGAGCTGCGCGGCGAACGGGGTCGACTTGCGCGAACCCTTGAAGCCGACGTGGCCCGAGGACGCCCACGAGATGACGTTGCCCTCGGGGTCGGTGATCGAGACGATCGTGTTGTTGAACGTGGACTTGATGTGCGCGTGGCCGTGCGGGACGTTCTTCTTGTCCCTGCGCCGCGACTTCTGGGTCTTCTTGGGGCCGGAGGTCCGGCTCTTCGGAGGCATCGGTTGTTATCCCCTACTTCTTCTTGCCGGCGACGGTCTTCTTCGGACCCTTGCGCGTGCGCGCATTGGTCTTGGTCCGCTGACCGCGCACCGGAAGGTGGCGACGGTGGCGGATGCCCTGGTAGCAGCCGATCTCGATCTTGCGGCGGATGTCGGCCTGCACCTCGCGGCGCAGGTCACCCTCGACCTTGAGGTCCGACGCCTCGATGTAATCGCGCAACCGGGTGACGTCGTCGTCGGAGAGGTCCTTCGAACGCAGGTCGGGGCTGACGCCCGTGGCCGCGAGGATCTCCTTGGAACGGGTACGACCGATACCGAAAATGTAGGTCAGTGCGATCTCCATGCGCTTCTCGCGCGGGAGGTCGACGCCCATCAGACGTGCCATATGGCATTTCCTTCATGTTGCGGAGGTCTGCTCCCTGGCCGTCCCCTCGTCTGGGGCCCCGGCCTCCGTTCCGGGGGTGGTTCCGGCATCCGCCCGCCTCGTCCCTGGGGACTTCGCGGGCTCGCCGATGCCGTGTGGCGCTGGGAGTTCTTCTTCTCTGCCAATCCGAACCGCGTTCGGTGCTTGGCTGGTGTGCGAGCCGGGGTCGCCCCCGACGGGACTAGCCCTGGCGCTGCTTGTGCCGCAGGTTGTCGCAGATCACCATGACCCGGCCGTTACGGCGGATCACCTTGCACTTCTCGCAGATCTTCTTGACGCTCGGGTTGACCTTCACGTCATTCCAATCTTGTCGGTGTTCACCGGCTGTGAACACAGGTGTTCCCCGACCGGTTCGGCCGGGGAAATCTATGGGGTGATCGCCAGGGCGATCACTTGTAGCGGTAGACGATGCGACCGCGGGTCAGGTCGTACGGCGAAAGTTCCACGACCACGCGATCCTCGGGGAGGATGCGGATGTAGTGCTGCCGCATCTTACCGCTGATGTGGGCGAGAACCTTGTGGCCATTCTCCAGCTCGATCCGGAACATCGCGTTGGGCAACGGCTCGATGACCCGGCCCTCGACCTCGATGGCCCCTTCCTTCTTCGCCATATCCTCCGCGATCCCGTTTGCGCTGAGACCCTGGCTGGTCACAGCTCGTCAGCGGATTTCTCCGCCCTCACCGTCTGTTTTCCGGCCGACTCTCGTGCACTTTCACCGGCCGGGTGCCATACTCACCGGACAGCAACACGCGAACATGAACCGACCGGCGGATAGGTGCACCGCCGACCAAGCTTACCTGTGCGTACTTCCCGCACCAAACCCGGCTGTGTTTTTCGGCCTCCGCTTCGCTGCTGGATTTTTGGCCTCCGCTTCGCTCCGGCGGGTTTTCGGCGCTTTGAGGCTCGTCGTTCAGCCC
>CBJNFW010000019.1:0-51107 GCA_966435935.1 uncultured Nocardia sp. | reverse complement strand
TGCGGCGGCTGACGGACCCGAATTCCGGTGGCAATCACCGCAAGAGCATGGTGTCCTCGGTAGAGGCCAGTCTGAGCCGGCTGCGTACCGACTACCTCGACCTGCTGTATGTGCATCTGTGGGACGGCCTCACCCCGGTCGAGGAGATCATGCGCGCCATGGACGATCTGGTCCGCGCGGGCAAGGTGCTCTACCTGGGCGTCTCCAATACGCCCGCCTGGCAGACCGCCCGCATGCAGACCCTCGCCGACCTGCGCGGCTGGTCACCACTGATCGCCCTGCAGATCGAATACAACCTGATCGAGCGGACCGGCGAGCGCGAACTCGTGCCGATGGCAACCGAATTGGGTCTCGGCGTGGTCGCCTGGTCGCCGCTGGCGGGTGGTGTGCTCACCGGTAAGTACCGCAGTGCGGACCCGACCGACGCCGATGCCAGTAGTGGATCCCGCAAAAGCCTTGTCGTGGCGAATGATTCACTGACCGAACGCGGGCTCTCGCTCGCGGCCGTCGTCATCGAGGTCGCCGCAGAACTGGGGCGCACGCCCGCGCAGGTCGCACTGGCATGGACGATGCACAACCCCGCGGTGACCGCTCCCATTCTGGGCGCTCGCACCGCCGCTCAGCTCGACGACAACCTCGGCGCCTTCGACGTGCGCCTCGACGAGCACCAGCTGCACCGGCTGCACGAGGCGTCCGCGATCGACCCCGGCTATCCGCACACCTTTCTCGACCGGCCGCTGGCCCGCCGCACCGTATTCGGCGACCTGCGAATCCGGCACTGACTCCCGACAACGACCAAACACAGAGAGGTACACAGGGATGACCGGCATCGCCGACATCTTCACCGACCACATCCTGAAGAACCCCAGGGGGCCGATCGCGCGACGGTGGTGGCGCGACATGAAGGCACACCACGGCATCTTCCGCGAGACATTGCAGGCACTCGAGCTGACCGCCGGAGACGACCTGCTCGAAATCGGCTGCGGAGGAGGGACATTCATCAACTGGGCACTCGAATCCGGCTGTCGGGCCACGGCGGTGGACCACAGCGCCGACATGGCGGCCCTGGCACAGAAGAACAACGCCGACGCAGTTCACTCCGGCCGGCTCGAGGTGATCGTCTCCCCGGCCGACAAGCTCCCACTCCCCGATAGCAGGTTCACCGCCGCGGCCCTGATGAACGTCCTGTTCTTCCTCGACGCGCCGCGAGCCCTCGCCGAGCTGCACCGCGTCCTGGCGCCCGAGGCGCGCCTGGTCGTGCACACAATCGCCCCGAACCCGCCGTCCAAGGTGGCGCCAGGTCCGCTCGCGCGCCGTATGCGCCTGTACTCCGACGAGGACCTGCACGCACTGCTCGACGGCGCCGGATTCACCGGCGCCCAGGTGGTCCGCACAGATCCCGCCTATCAGCTCGTAACCGCTATCCGTCCCGGAGAGTAGCCCGGCCGCCGGGCGGCTACCGCCACGCTCGTGTGGTGGCTGCCCGGCCCCATCGGCTACCGAGTCGCCAGTGCGCCCGGACGCAGCACGAACCCCGGAACAACCTGTGCGACAAGGTCTTTCCCCGCCCATGCCTCGGCGTTGCGGACATGGAATTCGACGGCGTAACGCTGGTAGGTCGCCCAGTCCCGCTCGACAGAATCCAGGGCCGACCGCAGAGTGGCCAGCGCACCGCAGCCTCGACGACGTTACGAGCCCGCAGGGTGCCCTTGTGCTCATCGCCGACGGGAAGGGCCGGGTCCTCCTCGGTGGCCGGCCGGCCCAGGTTTCTCCCGGGCGAGCCTAGGCTTCCTCCGGACAGACCGCCTGGGTGGGCGCGAGTCGTAGATTCGGCCGGCTCCACTCTCGACGCGTCCTGGGCGTTTCGAAGCAGCCATCGGTTCGAAACAGTCATCGGGGTGAAAGTGGGGGTCCATCGATGCCGTTCCGCTTCCGCCTCGCATCGGTCCTGTCGCGGTGCCGCCGCGGGTCCTGTGCGTGTGCCGCGGTGTGCGGATCAAACGCGTGGCGTTCCCGTGGCCGGTCGAACACCGTGCCAGGCATCGGTGAGCAGAGCCAGAATCCCGTCCCGGGTCAGCGGCTCGGGGTTGGGATACGGCGATGCGGACGCCAGGTCCGCCGCTTCGCCGAGGTCATCGGCGTCGATGCCGAGTTCGCGCAGGCTCGTCGGACCGTCCGCTAGTTCGATGAGGTCGAACACCCCGGCGGGCGCGTCGGGCACGCCCAGCGCTTCGGCGGTCCGCCGCATCGCGTCCGGCGCGGCCGGAGCGTTGTAGGCCAGCACGTGGGGGAGCATGACGGTGTGCGTCGCGGCATGCGGCAGGCCGAAACTCCCGCCCAACACGTGGCAGAGCTTGTGGTGCAGCGCCATGCCCACCGAAGCCAGGCAGCTGCCGGCCAGCCAGGCGCCGCGAAGCAGGGCTGAACGCACCTCGAGGTCGGCGGGCTCGCCGGTGAGCCGGCGAAGGCCCCTGCCGATGTCCGAGATCGCGCCGAGTGCCCAGCCATCGACGATCGGGTTGGCCTGCGTCGAATACAACGCCTCCACCGCGTGCGCGAGCGCGTTGACGGCGCTTGTGACGGCCATCGGCACGGGCAGCCCGCTGGAGAGCTCCACATCGTAAATCACAGTTTCGGGCAGGATCGACGGCGACGAGCGAGTGGTCTTCTTCCCGTCGGCGGTCTCACCGAGCACCGGGGTCACCTCGGAGCCGGCGTAGGTGGTCGGGAGGATGATCTGGTCGACGCCGGTCCGCACGGCGAGTGCCTTCGAGAGTCCGGTCGTCGAGCCGCCGCCGATCGCAACGACACAGTCCGCCTTGTGCGTGCGCAGCCGTTCCAGCGCCTCTTCGGTCACGGCGACCGGGGTGTGCATGGCGGCACCACCGTAGCGGGCGACGCACAGCGGGCCGAGCAGGCTCTCGATCCGGTCGCCCGGCTCGGCGATGTCCGGACTGGCCAGCAGAAGCACTCGGGAGCGCCCGAGCCTTGCCACCTCGGCGGCGACCTCACCCAGCCGTCCCCGGCCGAAGAGGATCCGGTACGGCAAGCCCACATACTCGAACGCTGTGCTGGCTGTCGTGTCGCTCCCCACGGCAGCGTGCCCGATTCCTCGATCGGCTACGGGCGACGACGCCGTGTGCTCAGTCGGTTCGGTGCCCGACACCATTCGTGTCTCCTTCGGCTGGTTCCCGGCGGTCGCGCCGGAACGGTGCTTCCACTCCAACCAACTCAGGCGGTGGTCAGCAAGTCGGCTTAACGGGGCCGTTCACATTTCGCGCGCCGAACCTGAGGCCCGGCTTCGGCGCGCGTGGTCTCGGCCAGACACGAACCTTGCGGGACGATCCGCGGTCCGTCACGACTGTGGCGCCACCGATGACGATCGAAGGCGGCGTGGTGTCTCCGTCACAAGTCAGGCAACTCGTCGCTGGGGATGACGTCGAACAGGCTGCTCGGCTGTCCGCGAACGCTGCCCGCCCGCGCGTTGTGGGCGGCTATCTGGTGATCGGTTGCGGGTTCGCGGTCCCCGTGCCCGAGCCGATATGGCGGAACCGTCGGCAGCGAAACGACACAGCTGACCGTGTGCGACGATGGTTACATCGAGCCTGGGTGGTGGTCGGCCACGCGATCGGCCGAATTGTCTTTCGTGCGCTCCATCTGACGATTTCGGGCTGTTAATTCAGGCGAAATCGCAGGTTGCATCCGGGCGGCGCGCGGGCATGGTTTCAGTGCAGGCAGCCGCAAGGCTCGGCACGAGCAGGATGGGAGGTGCGTTCCATGGCAGCCTCCGATGCCGACGCATCCCGGGCACCGGCTTCGCGCGCCATCATCCGCAGAAAGCTCACGCCGCCCTTGCTCGGCGACCGCCTGGTCCAGCGGGATCGGGTGACCGAGCGGATCCACGCGCTGCTCCGGCGGGCGAATGTGCTCACCGTCTATGCCGCCGCGGGATCGGGCAAGACCACCGCCGTCGCGATGGCGCTGCGGGACCTCGACCGGCCGGTGGCATGGCTGTCGCTGGACGGCACCGAATCGGCGGCCGGGCTGCTGCTGCTCTATGTCGAGGCGGCGGTCGCGCCGCACGCGCCCGAGGCGAGCGGCGCGGCGACCGACGCGCTGGCCGCCGGCATCCTGATCGGGGAGGCGGCGGGCCTGCTCGCGGAAAGCCTGCATGGTACCGGGCTGGTCCTCGTCTGCGACAACGCCGAGCGGGTCGCCGGCAGCGAGCAGGCCATGACCGCTCTGTCCGCCCTGGCCCGCTACGCGCCCGCGGACGTCAGGATCATCCTCATTTCCCGGACCGCGTTGCCGCTGGACACCGGATCGACCGGAGAACTGGACCGCGTCGCCGAACTCACCGGGCCGGACCTGGACTTCGACCTGAACGAGGCCGCGGAGGCCATGCGTCAATCCGGGCGGCCGACCTCTGATGCGGCGGACGCGATCCGCGTCACGGGGGGCTGGGTTGCGGGAGTGCTGTTCGCCGACAGCGCGGCCACCGACGCGCCCGACCGGCTCCGCGACTACCTCACCATTCATGTTTTATCCGGGCTGTCCGAACAGGAGCGGCGGTTCCTGGTGTGCACCAGCATGTTGGATGAGGTGACGATCGACGGCGCTGCCGCGCTCGAGCTCGAGGACGCGCCCCGGATCATGGCATCGCTGCGGCACCGGTACCTGCCCGTCGCCTGGCCCGACGGCAGGACTCTGATTGTCAGCCCCCAACTGCGCGACCATCTTCAGGAACTGCTGACCCAGCAGGATCCCGATGAGCTGAGGCAGCTACGGCTGCGGCACGCCCGGCTGCTGGTGCGCCGCGGCGAACGGGAAGAGGCGGTGCACGCCCTGCTCGGGATCGGCGCCGTGGACGAGGCATGGGCGCTCGCGGCCGAGCTGCTTCCGCACCTGATCGAGCGGATGGACTTCGGGCCTGCCGCGCGGTGGCTCGACGACCTGCAGGCGTCAGAACGCTCGCTCAGCCCTCGCATCGGCGGAATCGTATTGCGGGTCGCCTTCGCCCTGGAACACACCACACGCGGCGTGGAGCTGTTCACGCGGTACGGCCGCAACTGGATCGTCGAACTGGCGGGCGGCGATCAGGAGGATGATTCAGGCGAGGCTTTGGTGCTGCTGACGTGGTGCCTGTGGCACGCCGGCCGCACGGCGGATGCCGAGCAGGTTGCCGACCTGCTGCCGGCGGGGCGGACCCGCGATATCGCGTTCACCATGATCGCCCTCAGCCGGGACGAGCCGCCGCCCGCGTTCCCGGCGTTCGCGACGACCCCGTCGGGACCGTTGGATGGGCTGCTCATGCGGCTGGCCTTCACTCGCGGGAGGCTGGCCGGCCTGGAAGCCCCGGGCATTGACGATCCGTGGCGCGGTGTTCTCGGCGCCCCGTGGGTCATCGCCGGACTGCGCGCGACCGGGCGGATCGAAGATGCGATGGCCCGCTACGAGGCGCACCGCGATGAACCGCAGCAACTGTGGCTGCACGCGCTCGATGCCGCGGAGCTCATGATCGATCTCGGCCGCGCGGAGGACGCGTGGCAGGCGTTGCAGCGCGGCCGTGAGCTCGTGGTGACGACCGGGTCCCAGATCTATCGGGTTCTGCTGCAGTTGATGGAGGCGAAGATATGCCTGCGCCTGCACCACGATCCGGAAGCGGCGCATCGCGTGCTGGACGAAGCAGAAGCCAGTGGAGCCAGCAGGCACGCGTTCACCCGTGAACTGGCCTGGCTGTGGCGGGGACTCGCCTTTCTACTCCACCACCGCGACGCCGAAGCGCGTGACGTGCTTCAACAGAGCGTGCAGAGCATGCGTCGTGCCGACCGATTGCTCGAGCTCCCCACGGCCGCCTGCTACCTGGCCGAAGCCCTCTGGCGGCTCGGCGACGAAGACGGCTCCGACGAGTCCGCGGCACTGGCGGTCACCGTGGCCGAGGAGCGGAATTCGGTCCATCTGCTGCTCAGCGCGCTCTCGGACGTGCCGGCGGTGGCGGTGCGCGGCGCGGACACCGAATCGAACCGGCTCTCCCGCTGGCATGAGCTGACCGCGTCACTCGCGGATGGCCGCCGGATCACGGCCGCGGGCCGGACCCGGCGGTTGATACTCGAGGATTTCGGTGAGCCCGAGCTGTATGTGGACGGCGACATCGTTACGCCGCGGCTGCGCAAGAGCGTCGAACTGCTCGCATATCTACTGGCCACTCCCGAACACGAGGCGCGTCGACAGGAGTTGCTCGACGCGTTGTTCGACTCGAGTAGCGAAGCGGCTGCGCGTAGCTACCTGCGGCAGGCGCTGTACCGCCTGCGTGAGGTATTGCCGGAGGACCTCTCACCCGTGCTGCGAGGAGACCGGATCTGCCTGCCGGAGCCCGCGCTCGCGGGCAGTACCGCGGCCGAGGTCTTGGCGGCGTTTGCGCAGGCCGACCACCAAGACGCCGAGGTCAGGATGGACACCCTGACCTCGGCGCTGCTGCGGGCCGAGCGGGGCAGCTACCTCCGCGGCCTCTCCGGTGAATGGGTGCTGGCCCGGCGTGCCGAAGTCGACGAGCGGATCCTGCGGGCGCGGTTGGACCTGGCCAGGGTCGCGTTCCGGCTCGGCCGGTACCGGGAGGCGGTGGCCCACGTCGACACGGTGCTGCGCCTGGATCCCTACCGGGAGCAGGCCTGGCTGCTACGGCTGACCCTCGCCCAGGCCAGCGGCAACGACGACCACGTGCTGACGCTGTACCAGCGCTACGTGGCGACCATGCGCGAGCTGGCGGTTCCGCCGTCGGCGGAAGTGCATCGGCTGGTGACCCGGCTGCGGGCGTGAGGCGCTGATTTCCCGGGGTATAACGGCCACGATGGCACGGTGGGACGCAGATCCGACAACATCGGCGCGCTCCACTCGGAGGTAACAATGGACAGCCCGAAACCCGTTCCCATGCCGGCCGATCCCGCGGCCCTGGGCCCTAGTTTCCGTCAGGCCATCTCGCGGTTCAGCACGGGCGTCGCCGTGATCACCACCCGCGGGGCGGACGGGCCGGCCGGCATGACCGCGAGCGCAGTGGCATCGCTGTCGATGGATCCGCTGCAGTTGCTGGTGTGCATCGGCTCGAACCTCCCGACCTGCAAGGCGATCGTCGAGTCGGGATATTTCGCCGTCAACGTCCTCGGTGAGGGCCACGAGCACCTCGCGAAGCACTTCGCCACCCGCCGGATGGACAAGTTCGCGGGCGTCACGCTGCGCGGCGACAGCGAGATCCCCGTGCTCACCGACGCGATCGCGCACTTCATCTGCTCGGTCGGGGACGCGTTGCCGGGTGGCGACCACACGATCGTCATCGGTGACGTGCTCGTGTGCGACCACATCCCGGGGGCGAACCCGCTGGTGTATTTCGCGCGCACGTTCGGCAAACTGCACGACCCGGTCACCCACACCCACGCCAGTCGAGCAGGGGACTGGCACTTCGCGTCGGCGATGTGACCGTGCCCGGAACGAACTCGGCCATCGTCGTCCGCACTCGGCTGCGCCCACCCGCACCGCATCCGGACGACGTGCGCCGCGTGCGGTTGCTGGCCCGGCTGGACGCGGCCCGCGAACCAGTGATTCTGGTGGCCGCGCCCCGCGGCGCCGGGAAGACCGTGCTGCTGGCGCAATGGGTCGACCCCGCCCGGTGCGCCTGGGTGAGCCTGAGCAGCCATGACGACTCCCCGGCGGGTGTGTGGTCCGCGGTACTGGAATCGGTGCGGCCCTACTGCGCCGATGTGCCGGCGCCTCCGGCGGTACTGCTCGACGACGAAACGACCCTGTACGGCGAGATCGTCCCCGAACTGCTCAATGCGCTGAGTTCGGCCCGTCCGCTCGTACTCGTGCTCGACGGGTTGGACGTCGTCGAGCATCCGGTGACCAGAGCCTCATTGGACGAGTTCGTGCGCCGGGCCCCGGACACCGTTCGGGTCGTGCTGGCGACGGCTCGCCCGGCCAGCGGTCCCGTCGCCGCTCTGCGTGCTGCCGGGCGCCTGGCCGAGTTCGACGAAGACGACCTGCGGCTGGACGAGGCGGAGACGCGGCAACTGCTCGCCAGCACGGTCGGCAGGCCGGTCGATCCCGCTGTGGCGGCAGCTCTGCGGCGCGACTACGACGGCTGGGCGACAGGTGTACGGCTGGCCGGTATCGCGCTGCGGAATCAGCCGACCGCCGGCCCCCTGCGATATCCCCTTCCATCGGTCGAGGACTACTTTCGCGCGGAAGTGCTCGAACGCGTCACCTCACGCGAACGCCGACTGCTCCTTTACAGCAGTGTGCTGACGGACCTGGCGACCGACTGTTGCGTGGAGGTGACGGGTGTGTCCGCTGCCGGCGAGACGCTGGCTGCGCTGGCTGCCTCGTCGCTGCTGCTGCGGCGGACCGGTTCCGGCACGCGCTGTCATCCAGTGCTACGGCTCGTGCTGCAGTCGGTGCTGTCGGTGGAGGCGCCGGGCACCATGGCGCTTCTGCACGCGCGCGCAGCGGAACGGCGGCGGCGGGAAGGCGATATGGACGCGGTGTACGAGCATGCCCGCGCGGCCGGGCTGTGCGACGTTGCGATGCGGGCGGTACTGGACTCGTGGCCCGCGGCGCATCCTCGGACCCTGCTTGCACGACTCGACGAGTCGCACGGCGCCGCCGACGCCGCGGACGCTGACGCGATCGCCGCAGCCGCCGAACTGGCCTGCGGGACCCCGGCACATGGGGCCGCCCGGCTGGCCGGTGCGGCCGACCGCCCGGCGCTCGCGGTTCGGGCATGGCAGGCACTGCGGAGCGGCGACCTCGCCACAGCGCGGCACGACGCCACGCGAGCGGCCGAAACACGAGAGCCGCGGGCAATTCGGCACTGGTGGCTGGTCATGGCCGACGCCGCGCTCGGCACGGTCGGAGTATGGGAGGGCCAGGCAGCCGACGCAGTCGAGCAACTCGCCGCGACAGCTCGCGAAGCGGATGAGATCGGCTACCGGGACGTCGCGGTGCGGGCACTGGACGCACGCACCGCGGGCCTGCTCCTGACGGGCGACCCCACAGCGGCGCTCGTGTCGGCGAGGGAGGTTGTGGCCATGCGTGAGCTCGACCCGACGCGGTGCGTGGCCCCTGTCGTCGCCTACGCATACCTGGCCGCCGCGTCGGGCGCGGGCCCCGGGATGGTTCCGTACAACGGAGGAGCCTTGGAACCGCTGGAACCCCCCGCTCCGCATGCGGAGGCGTTCGCGTCACTCCTGCTCGCTCGGGCCGCTGAGGCCCGTGGGGACGCTCGACGGGTACGGCAGGCCCGCGCGCAGGCCCGCGCCGCCCTCGCCGGCGTGCCGTGCGGCCCGGTGCTCGCCGCATTGTTCGAGGAGCGACGGGCGGATGCGATTCCGGATTTGCGTCCGACCGCACTGTCCGACCGTGAACGCACAGTGCTGCGTGCCCTGTCAGGGCCGCTGACCCTGCGCGAGATCGCCGCCGAGCTGAACGTTTCGCACAACACCGTGAGAACTCACGTGCGGTCGGTGTTCCGCAAATTGGGCGCCCACGATCGCGCCGGCGCCGTTACCCGCGCGGCCGCGGTCGGTCTGGTCGCCGCCCGGCGGCCCGGGCCCGTGGGTGAGGCCACTCCCGTGGTGGGTTCTTCTTCGACCGTTTTTCTTTGTTTACCTCGCCGAGCGAATGCGGGAGCGTATTCGCTCGTCCCGGTGGTGCTTGTTTCCGGCTCAGCGATGTGCCAGGGGCCTGTCCGGTGGTAGACCACCGGACAGGGCCCTGACCCCTCGAGTCAGTTGTTCCGTGCGTCCTGTCGGCGTGCATAGCCGGCCTGCTCGGTGTACTCCGTTTTCGTCTCCGCGTCATCGCCGGGCCGGCCGATGCCGGTGATCTTCCGGGCGAGGTCGGTCATCGGCCCCTCGGGGGCCATCTCGGCCCGCTGCATCGTCAGCATCTGGACCGCCAGCAGCGGGGTTCCGTTGAAGTTCTCGAACACGGTGATCCGGTCGCCCCAGTCGGAGAGATACAGGTCCCTGATGACGCGGCTGATCTTGAGCCGGTCGTGCGGCCGCCCGACCGGACCCGTCTGCAACGGCTCGAGCCACCTGCGCAACTGCGGCTGGTTCCACTGGCCCTCGGTCGGGAAGATCAGCGAAGAGCGCCCGGCCAGATCGACGAGCTCGTTGACCATCCGCGGCACGTTTTCCAGATAGAACGCGCGGCCGAAGTCGAACAGCAGCACGCTCGGCTTGTACAGGCCGCCCGGTGTGTGGAACCCGTCGTCTTCGGCGGCGAGCATGTGGGCGCGCAGCGTCTGGTGGAAGCCCACGAGCCGGGCCAGCCGGGCTTTCACCGGCGGCAGTTGATAGGTGCCGATGTGCTCGGTGATCAGCAGGGACAGGCCGACCATCACCTCGGCGCGCACCGTCTGGCGCACGAGCGCCTGGTAGTGCAGCCAGTCGAAGACGCGTTGGGGGTAGAGCGAGGCGTGCTTCGGGTTGCCGATGTGGAAGACCCGGTTCCAGGGGATGAACACGTCGTCGAACAGGATCACGGTGTCCAGTTCATCGCCTCTGGCGGCCAGCGGGTGTTCCTCGTACTCTCCGTCCTTCACGGTGCTCTCCCGGCAGACCAGGGTGACACCGGGGGTGTTCGTGCGGACAGCGCCGAAGATGATCTGCTCGCTGGGGATGCCCGGCCGGAAGAACACCCCGATGTGGATGTAGTCGGCGAATGCCGCGCCTGTCGCGATGGCTTTCACGCCGCGCACCACGATGCCGTCCTCGCGGGTCTCGACGACCCGCAGCGCGGGGGATTCCGCCTGTGCCGACTCGCGGGACCGGTCCGCCTGCGGGTCGACGAACGCCGGTGCGGCGTTCAGGTCACCGGCGACCATCTCGTCCCAGAAATCCAGGATCCCCGGGGTCAGGTCACGCCCGCCCGTGCCCTGCGACTGCTCGCTCCACGGCACCGGATCGTCCTTGTAGGTGAGCAACACGTAGTTGTTCACGTCCGGTGTCCGGGGCACCGCCCCGCCGTCGAGCTCGCGGATCACCGTCTCCAGATAACCGCGCTTGCGTCGCAGCTGGTCCTTGTCGGTGTGACGGAACCACATCATCGAACGGCGCTCGCCGTCGTCGTCGACGAAGGTCACGGCGTCCTGCAGGTCGGGGCGGTGGTGCAGGTCGTAGAAGTCCGCGATGCGCTGGGCGTAGTCACGCGTCTTCGTGTGGGTGGCGACGTTCTCGACCAGCTCGTCCCCGACCCACACGACGCGGCCGTCGTCGAGCGCCTCCAAATATTGCTTACCCGTTCGCAGCACAGGTCATTTCCTCTCCGATCAGCGGCGCCTCCATGCGCCGGTGGCGACGATTCCCGGCAACGGGGTGAGACGAGCCCGAGCCCCTCGGGTGAATCCGCGTTCACAGCCGATTTCGCCGGGATTCACGCCCGTCCGGCTAACTTCCGGGCTTGAACGCGAGGAGGCGACGATGCTGGACCTGGACGAGAAGACCATCACCGAGGCAGTGCTGCGGACGATCGCGGACACGCCCGACCAGCGAATCAAGACCGTGCTCGGCAGTATGGTGCGGCATCTGCACGACTTCATCCGCGAGGTGGAGCCCACAGAGGCCGAATGGGCCTCTGCGATCGACTTCCTGACTCGGACCGGACAGAAGTGTGACGAGCAGCGACAGGAATTCATCCTGCTCTCCGATGTGCTCGGAGTGACGATGCTCGTCGACGCGGTCAACCACCGGCGCGACTCGAGCGTGACCGAGAACAGCGTCCAGGGCCCGTTCTTCCGGGAGGACCGGTCCGAGTTCGGCGACGGGGACGACATCTCCAACGGATTGCCCGGCACGCCGTTGCTGTTACACGCAGCTGTGGTCGACGTAGCAGGGGCGCCGGTGGCCGGGGCCGAGTTCGATGTCTGGCACGCCGACGGCGAGGGCCACTACGACTCCGAAATATCCGGGCTGGACGCCCCGGCGATGCGCGGGCTGTTCCGTACCGGCGAGGACGGGACCGTCACGGTCCGAAGCATTACGCCCGCCCCCTACCCGATTCCCGACGACGGGCCCGTCGGCGAGCTGATGCGGGCCACCCGACGGCCGGTGATGCGCCCTGGTCATATTCACATCCGGATCGCCGCACCTGGATTCTCGACCGTCACCACGATGCTGTTCCGTGATGACGACCCCTATCTCGACAACGACCCGGTGTTCGGCTCCAGGCGGTCGCTGCTGTACCAGCGCGACTTGCGGGACGATGAGGAAGGTTCGTTCGATCTTGTCGTGCGCACCTTCGTGCTCGACCGCGCGCGCTGATCCCGCCGCGGCGCATTCCTCGATGAGTCCTGCCGGTCGGGTTATACCCCGGCCGGGTGCTTCGGAAATCATCGCGCGATTCGGCTGTCGGCCGAACCTTTCGCGGAGATCGCTCGCCGCTATAGAGCAGAAACATTCTCATCACTGGAAAGGGACACCATGGACATCGGTTTGCTTCTAATTCGCTTGCTGTTGGGTGCCGTATTGTTCACCCACGGCACGCAGAAAGCGTTGGGCTGGTTCAGTGGGCCAGGTCCGGAAGGCGCGACGGCGCTGTTCGACAAACTCGGGCAACGGCCGGCCAAGACCAAGGTCTGGCTGGCGGTGTGGTGCGAGATCGCAGCCGCGGTGTCGCTGACACTCGGCGTGATCACGCCCCTCGGTGCTGCGATCGCGGCAGGGACAATGCTGGCCGCGGGGTTCTCGCTGAGCCACCTTTCGGGCAGTTTCTGGAATGCCGCAGGGGGCGGCGAATTTCCGATTGTTCTCGCGGTTCTGGCGGCAGCCACGGGCTTCACCGGGCCTGGTCGGTACAGCATCGACGCGCTGCTGCCGACCGTGCCGTGGGTCGGCGGCGGTACGGGCTCTGCAATCACCGGCGTCGTGGTGGTCGCTGTCGCGCTTGTCGCCGCGGCGGCTCCGATTGTCTCCACGCGACGTGGACGAACGAACACGATCGCGGCACCGTAGACCAGGTGATCGACCGCCGCGGGCACCGGCTTCGCGGCCAGGCTGGCGATAGCTCGCGAACTGCTGCGCGAGACAAGCAATCGGCTCGTCGTCGCGACGCGGCAGAGTCGCGAACTCGGATGCAGCGGGCGGGCTCTGCCGAAGGTGCTTGCCGCGAGGCTCCACGGGATACGTTGGAGGAGCGGAAGATTCGCAAGCCCGCTGCGGCGAGTCATGCTTCGGGGGATTGGATTCGCCGGGCGCGGATGTGGGAGGGCACGTCCACCGCCTGGGTCGCGTAGAGGCTGGTTGTCATCCGCGCAGGGTGCGTGAATGCTTGCGCCGGTTCAACATTCAGAGCCTAAGGGGGCAGGCGATCAGCTGGGATTGCGCCGCGAACCTCGCCTGACCGAGACAGAACACAGTCGTGTCGTGGCCTTGGTCGTGACCACGGCACCGGGGCGGTTGCGACGGCGATCCGATGACATGCTGACTCGACCTCCGAGAACCGTTGTGGCGGATCTTCCGGCGAGAAGCTCTCGCAGGCAGGGCCTGTGCCGACCACGCCGAGAACGACCGGGCCACCCGCCAAACCATCACAGTCCTCAACACCCGTGCGCGCCTACGGGTCTGGGGCCACACAGCCCGAAAACCGCTGAGCTATCGCCGGTTTCCACTTCGGTGAATCGACATCGTCGGTCCGCCGATGGGCCGGTTCCCAGCGGATGACCGGTGTCGTCCGGTCGGACGGGTGTTCGCGAACAGTAAGGCGATCGACTTCGCCGCGACCACCACGACCAGCAACGTCACAGCGACGAGTAATCCGACCGTGATGGCCTGCCAGGCAAACGGGCGGAACAGCCGCAGCCACGTGATGGCGAGCCCAGCGACGGTCGCGGTGGGAAAGATGAACGACCAGAAGCCGAGCGAAAACGGAAGAGCGCGGTAGCGCGGCAACAACGCCACTTGGAACAACACCATGAACGCCGTCAGTGCCGTCAGCGCCCCGAACACGTGATCGGGTCGATCGCCACAGATCGTCAGCCATGCTGCCGCCGCGACGGCAGGCGGAGCAATCATGATCGCGAGTGTCGGAACGAGCGGTGCGGGCATGGTTGGCCGGAGCGCGAGCCGCAGGAAGAACAGCATCGAGATCACCAGCCAGAAGAAGATGCCGATCGCGAAGCTGCCGACCGCAAGCCAGCCGAGCCCGGTCTGGGCGGCGGTGAGTGCGCCGACCAGACCGGCTGCACTGATGGGCAGGTAGTAGCCACCGTGCACGGATTCGAGGGGCAGTTCGCCGCGCATCCAAAAGCCCAGGATCCATACGCCGAACCCGGCAGCGGCGGTAATGGAGATCGAAGTCAGCACTGTTCCGGCAACCGGAATCGCGCGGTGAAGGCCCGCTCCGACCAGCATTCCGCCGATGGGAACCAGTGCCGCGAGTGGACCATGGGCGAAGTGCGTGAGCTGATGTGAGAGCGGTTGATCGGTGAGCGTGCCGCGATACAAATGCACCAGGATGGTCCAGCTCCAGGCGATCCCGGCGATCATCCAGAACACCTGCCCCAGTTGGAACGGCGCGCCGAGCGTGCTGGTCGCCGTGGACCAAACCTGGGCCAGGCCGGCCAAGCTCAGGGGGATGGCGAGCGTGTTCAACGGGACGCGAGGGCGCACGTATGTGGTAGTAGCGAGGGCAAAGGGTGGTTGACCGGACAACGGAATGTCTTCCTGATCGGGGGTGATGGGACCCCAGCGCGGAACGGATATGCAGTTGTTGCCCCCACCGAATCTGCACCAGAGCTGTCAGACAGATGGTCCCGCGGCTGCGGCATCGTCGGATCTCGCGCGGATTCCGTCGAGTACGGTGTCGATGGCCTGGTCGATGAAGGTGCTGTCGAGCGGGGCGTGTCCGTGGAACATACGGTGATAGATGGAGCCGTACAGCAGGTCCAGGACGACCTCGGTGTGCGTGTGTGGGGAGATCTCGCGGCGGCCGATGGCGCGTTGCAGGATCAGTCGTCCCTGGTCGCGGAGGTGCTCGACGAATCGGGTGCGGTACTCGAGGGCGAATTCGGGTGTGGTGAGCACCTCGACGAGCAGGCCCGCGATGATTCGGGCGTAAGGTCGGCGGGTGATCTGTCGAGTCCACGGCCAGAACAGGTTTCGCAGGTCTTCGCGGAGCGTTTCGGTGTCGGGCGCCGGTGGCGTGCTGGCCCATTGCCGGTAGAGGGCGTCCATGGCGAGGTTCTCCTTGCGGGGCCACCAGCGGTAGATGGTGGCCTTGCTGACCCCGGCGGTGGTCGCGACCGCGTCCATGCTCATGGCCGCCAGCCCGCGGTCGAGTAACAGTTCCATGGCGCTGTCCAGGATGGCGTCGTGTGTTTTTTCGCTGCGGGGGCGACCGCCGCGGCGGACCTTCGTGGATTCATCGGCCACGATCAGCTCGCTATCTGGTCGATGTGGATGTTCGGTTGCTGCTGTTCTGTGCGCAGGGATGCGTACAGGCCGGAGAGGTCGCGGTGGCCGAAGCCGCGCTGTACGGCGTGTTCGATTGCGTCGGAGGCGATTGCCGCCGTCGTCATCCGTGTGCCGAGGTTGTCGGCAGTGACGCAGGCCAGGCGGAGGTCTTTGCTCATCGCATCGATATCGAACCAGGCGTGTTCGGGCAGATAGAACGCGAGCGGGGCGCGGGTGGCCATGGCAGGAGATCCGATGACACTGTCGGTCATGACATGCGCAGCCTGGACCGGGTCGATACCGGCGCGTTCGGCCAGTAGCAGCGCTTCGCTGAAGGCGAGGATCTGGGTGGTGAGGTTGATATTGATCGCTAGTTTGAGCACCAAAGCCTGGAACTGGGTGCTGACGTAGGTGACCTGCCGGCCGAGCCGGTAGAGCAGCGGTTCGATCGCGGTGACCGCGTCGGATGGGCCGCCGGCCATGATGAGCATGCTGCCGTCGGCTGCAGCCGGCACCGGGCCCGTGACCGGAGCACTGACCATCTGAGCGCCTCGGGCCTCGACCTGCTGGGTGAGTTCGTCGGCCGTCTCGGGTCCGACAGTGCTCATGTCGACGAAGATCTTGCCGGGGCCGAGAGCGGCCAGGACGCCGTCCGGGCCTGCGGTGATCGCGTGCAGGGCGGCATCGTCGGTCACCATGCTGAACACGATGTCTGCGGCCTCGGTGACCTGGCGGGGGGTATCGCGCCAGATCATGCCATGCGCGATGAGGCCGGCAGCCTTGGCGGGGGTGCGGTTCGTGCCGTAGAGGGTGTTGCCATCGAGCAGTCGGCGGGCGAGGCGGCTGCCCATCGTGCCGAGACCGACGAAACCGATTGTAGCCATGTGGTTTTCCTTTCCGGATCTGATTTCTATGCCTGGATCCGGTCGAGGTCTTCGGTCGCGATCGATTCCGCGTCCTACTACGGTCCCACCCGAATTCCCATTCGCTCGCGCTGATCGGCTGTATACCGAACCCGGCGCGGGTGATCTGCTTGCCGGTGGATCCCAGCTGTTGTGGTAACCGAGTGCCTCGGTGGTCGTGACACCTTCGAAACACTGCATCTTCGGACAGCCCCAGAAACTATACGACTAGTTTCGTAATTTGCCCAGAGATTGCAGGCAGCACTGCATTTGAATGGACAACGCGGTGGCGGTTGTCATGCCATATACAAGTCTGCCTGTCTCCGAATGGCGATGCCGACCGTGCTTGATCGTGCGGGCGACCCGCCTCGGCTATTCGGCGCACAAATTGTGGGTCAACTCACACAGTGCATCTCCAAAGGCGGTGCCTTGACAATGCAGGGCCGGCGGGCCAGCATAGGAAACTATGGAGACGCAATTAGTTTCTTCAGTTTCCGACGTGCAGCGTGCCGAGGTGATCGTCGACGCGGCCAGCCGGTTGTTCCTCGCGCCGGGGCTCGGGCGGGTCAGCATGGACGATCTCGCCCGTGAGCTCGGGATGAGTAAGAAGACGATCTACCGACACTTCCCGGACAAGCACAGCCTGATGACCGCAGTGCTGGACCGGCTGTTCGGGGCGGTCGAGCACACGCTGTTCGCCGCGAGCGAGGAGGCCGCAGGCCGGCCGTTCGGTGAGCAGGTGCAGCGGTTCCTGCACGCGACGTGCGGCGAACTCGGGCGCATCGGTGCGGCTCAGCGGGTGACCGGGCGGGGCGATGCGATGCTGCGCAAGCACGTGGAACAGCGGATGGACGCGGTGATCTACCGACGGCTCGACGAGCTGTTCCAACACGGGCACCGGCTCGGGCTGCTGTCGGCGCCGCCCGAGCTGCTCAGCGAGATCATCCGCGGTGCGGCGGAGCGGCTGCTGAACTCGCCGTTACCGGGCAGGCTCGACCGCAGCGCGGCCGATCTGCTGCGAATCACCGTCGACACGGTTCTGTACGGGGCAATTCATCAACAGGAGGCTGAATCATGACCAGGGTGGCATTGGTGACCGGGGCCAGCAGCGGAATCGGCGCGGCGACCGCGCGACTGCTGGCCGAACGCGGAATGCGCGTTGTGGTCAACTACCTGCACAGCGAGCACGCGGCCAAGGATGTCGTGGCCGGGATCGAGACCGCCGGCGGCGAGGCCATGGCCGTGCAGGCCGACGTACGCGACGTGGCGGCGGTCGGCGGCGTGATCGAGCAGATCCGGGCGACCTGGGGCGGCGGCGTCGATGTGCTCGTGCACAACGCGCTCACCCCGTACGTGATCAAGCGGTTCCGCGATATGACGTGGGAGGAGTTGGGCGGCAAGCTCGACGACGAGATGCGGGCCGCGTATGTGGTCACCAAGGCCGTGCTACCCGCTATGACCGACCAGGGCTGGGGACGCCTCATCTATCTCAGTGCGGGTCCGGGCCGCCGGCCGCGAGAAGGGATGATCGCGTTGGGTACGGCCAAGGCGGCGCTGGCGCAGTTCGCCCGGTTTCTCGCGCAGGAATTGGGTCCCGCGGGTATCACGGTCAACCTCGTCGAGCCGGGCCCGGTGGCCGAGACCAGGATGTCGCACGTCCTTGACGATGAGGTGAAACAGCGACAGGTGGCCGCCACGCCACTGGGCCGCCTGGCGGTCCCGGCCGATGTCGCCCAGGCGGTGGCGTTCTACGCCGGCGAGGACAACACATTCATGACCGGCACCACCGCCGCGGTCAACGGCGGCATGGCGATGTACTGAGGGAAGGCACGATTATGCACACCATTGATCTGGCTTATGTCGGTCGGGGCCTGCACGAGGAGCTGGTCGCCTTTATCGCGGACCAGGAGGGCTACTACACGGACGAGGGGGTGCACGTCGCGCTGCACGACGGCATCGCCTGGGACGAGGAACGCTTGCGCCACGGCGCAACCATCGGGCTCGGCCGGGGGCTGCTGTCGCGGCTGACCGGCGGCATCCCGTGGGTCACGCTCAGCGTCAACACGCACCGCCCGCTGTTCTGGTTCCTCGCCCGCCCCGGCCCGACCTCGCTATCGGACTTGGCCGGCCAACGGCTCGCGGTCCACGCGCCTCATACCCCGCCCGGGTGCTTCGCCCGGATCGTGTTGCGCCGGGCGGGCCTGGACCCGGACCGCGACGTGGACTGCATCGTGCGGTCGCCCGGCGACTACGCCATGGACCTGCGTCGGCTGCGCGAGGGCAGCATCGATGCCGCTTACGTGGGCAGCACCATGGCGCCGGAGGCGGTTGCGGCGGAGTACGGGTGGCAGGTACTGGCCTGGGTCGGCGACCACTTCCAGATCCCCACCGTGGGTGTGGCCGTCGACCCCACCTACACCGACCGGGACGACCCCGCGGTGCAGGCACTCGTCCGCGCCCACCGGCGCGCCCTCCAGGTGATCCACAAGGATCCCGACACCACGGTTCGGCATATGCACACGTTCCTCGGCGGCCAGACCACCGACGAGGTTCGGGCCCACTACGAGGAGTTCATCGCGCCGTACTACACCACCGACGGCACGGTCGATGCGGCTATCGCCGACAGCGCGATCCCCGCGGTCGCCGCCGAGCTCGGTGTGCCCGCCCGTTTCGATGCGGCCGACTTCTACCGCTGAGCACTCGGTAGCGATCACCATGCGGTGGCGTGCACCGCGGCGGGGTCACGACGGGGACGAGCATCTCCTGGGCCCTTTCCTGACACGCGGAGCCATACTTCCCGGTCCTTCCGGGTACCGGATCGTATCCAGCGCACCGTCTCAGCAACCCGTCACATCACAGGAGACGTTCGTGCACACGATCGATCTTGGGTACGTCGGGCGAGGCCACACGACGAGTTCGTCACCCACATCGCCGACCACGGGGAGTACTACGCCGAGGAAGGCGTCCACGTCGCACTGCGTGACGGCAGCTTCGGATCGACGCTTGTTCGGTCATCCACCACGACGTGTCGAGGTCCGGCATTTGTGATCTCGGCGAGGTCGGATGGTGTGGGACTCGCC
Source organism: uncultured Nocardia sp. (assembly GCA_966435935.1). GTDB lineage: Bacteria > Actinomycetota > Actinomycetes > Mycobacteriales > Mycobacteriaceae > Nocardia. The sequence goes on along the minus strand of CBJNFW010000019.1, from coordinate 31,682 downwards.
GGATAGCGGCTCCGGTCGAGATCGAGCCCGGTGCCCTATCTTTGCGGGGTTCAGATGAATTGCCCGCGCACCCTGATGCGAGCCTGACCAGTGGAGGTGCCAGTTGACCGACGTGTCACAGCCCGGAACCGGAATGGTGTTGGCCCACTTCATCGTGACCGACAATGTGGATCGCTCGCGGCGCTTCTACACCGAAGTCCTCGGCGGCCGGGAGGTGTTCTCCGCAGGCCCTGTCTACGTGGCACTGGCCAACAGTTTCATCATCATCAACACCGGTGGAGGCCCGACCGACGACAAGCCCACGGTCACCCTGGAAACGCCACGCGACCCGGACCGGGTCAGCAGCTTCCTCAATATCCGGGTCGAAGACGTCCACGCGGTGTACACCGAATGGAAGGCCCGTGGTGCCCGCTTCCTGACACCGCCAAAGCAGCACCAGTACGAGATCCGTTGCTATCTGCGCGATCCCGACGGTCACATCATCGAGGTCGGGCAAACGACGGACGCGAGCGGGGACTGGACGCCATGGTTGCCGTCGTCCCCGCAGTCATGACGAGCCGGTGTACATCGACGCAGCCCGCGTCGGTGGGGACTACGCCTCAGTGGCGATAGACAGTCAGGTCGTGAGCGGTGACGTCGCCGAGCCGGATCCTGAGCATCGCGGCCCCTGCCGGGCATTGCGAGGCGCTCCCCGCCCCGGCGCCGGAACTGCTGGCCTCATCGCCGATATGGCGGCAGCGCCGGTGTGGCTGGACATGGACGCCTCCCATCAGTCCATTGCATGGGTAGTGGACATGGACCTGCTCCGAGGTGACGGTCGGCTCCTGTGTCTGCTGCGGTCTGTCGGGTGGCGTCTGTACGTCGTAGGCTCCAATTGTGCGCCGGCGCCCGCCGACGGTCGCACTCGTAGAGGCCGGAGGTCCCGATGCCGGATCGGATTTCGTTGCCCTCGACGATTACCGCGTGCCTGTTCGATCTCGATGGGGTGCTGACCCGTACCGCGACCGTGCATGCCGCCGCGTGGAAGCAAGCCTTCGATCCACTGCTCGCGCAGGCGAACGAACCGCAGCGCCCCTTCGATGCGGTCGCTGATTACGACGCTTACGTCGACGGCCGTCCCCGTGAGGACGGTGTGCGCACTTTCCTGGCTTCTCGCGGGATCACCCTGGCCGACGGTGGGCCCGGCGATCCATCGGACGCGCGAACCGTGCATGCGCTGGCCGCGCGCAAGGATGCGTTTTTCCTGCGCTTGCTGGCCGAGGATGGTGTGCACGCCTATCCGGAGTCGGTGCGGTTCGTCCGGGCGGTCCGCGCGGCGGGTATGCATCGCGCGGTGGTCTCCTCGAGTGTGCATTGCGCGCAGATATTGTCGGCGGCCGGGATAGCCGATCTGTTCGAGGTGCGCATCGACGGGATCGTCGCTGCCCGGGATCATCTGGACGGTAAACCGCACCCCGGCACCTACCTGGCCGCCGCGCGGGCGCTTGGCGTGCAGGCGGCCGCCGCGGCCGTGTTCGAAGACGCGTTGGCCGGCATGGATGCCGGGCGCTCGGGCGGGTTCGGCTTCGTCGTCGGCGTCGACCGGGCGGACCAGGCCGAGGCGTTGCGTGCTCATGGCGCTGATGTCGTGGTGACCGAGCTGAGCCAGCTGCTGGAGGTCGTGCCGTGATCACGGATCCGGCGTATGCGTGCGAACCGTGGCGAGTACGGGAGACTCGGCTGCGGCTGGATGTGCTGGCGCAGAGTGAATCGGTGTTCGCTTTGTCCAACGGACACCTCGGCTGGCGCGGAAATCTCGACGAAGGCGAACCGCACGGTGTGCCCGGCAGCTACCTCAACGGCTACTACGAGGTGCGTCCGCTGCCGTATGCCGAAAGCGGGTACGGCTATCCGGAATCGGATCAGTCGATCGTGAACGTCACCAACGGCAAGATCATCCGGCTGCTGGTCGACGACGAACCGTTCGACCTGCGTTATGGGCGTCTGCACGCACACCAGCGAATCCTGGATCTGCGCACCGGGCTGTTGTCGCGCGAGGCGGATTGGACCTCGCCGGCAGGGAGGCGGGTTCGTATCCGCACCACCCGGCTCGTCTCGCTGACCCAGCGAGCGGTGGGCGCCATCCGTTACGAGGTCGAACCCGTCGACGGGCCGGCGCGGGTGGTGGTCCAGTCCGAACTGGTCGCCAATGAACCAGTACCCGCGACCAGTGGCGATCCTCGTGTGGCCGCAGCGCTGGAGGCACCGTTGGTGGCCGAGGAGGACCACGCGCACGGTAGCCGCCTGCGGCTGATCCACTGCACCCGCGTCAGTGGACTGCGCGTCGGGGTGGCCGCCCATCACCACGTCCACGCACCCGTGCATACCGCCACGTCTGTCGAATCGGATCCGGACTTGGCGCGCCTCACCCTGACCTGCGTGCTGGCTGCCGGGCAACGATTGCGCGTGGACAAGACAGTGGCCTACGGCTGGTCGGGACACCGCTCACTGCCGGCTGTCCGCGATCAGGTCGATGCGGCGTCGGCGGCTGCCGAGGACAGTGGATGGTCCGGACTGGTCGAGGATCAGCGCGGCTTCCTGGACGAGTTCTGGTCGCGGTCCGATGTCGAGGTCGATGGTGATCCACAGTTGCAGCAGGCGGTGCGGTTCGGACTGTTCCAGGTGCTGCAGGCCGGTGCCCGCGCCGAGGAACGCGGCGTGCCCGCCAAGGGGCTCACCGGCCCCGGATACGACGGCCACAGCTTCTGGGACACCGAGACTTTCGTGCTGCCGCTGATCACCCACACCACACCGCGCGCCGCGCAAGACGTGCTGCGGTGGCGGCATCGCACGCTCCCCGAGGCCCGCGCCCGTGCCGCCCAACTCGGTCTGCGGGGTGCCGCGTTCGCGTGGCGCACGATCGCCGGTGCGGAGTGCTCCGGGTACTGGCCCGCAGGTCTCGCGGCATTCCATCTCAATGCCGCCATCGCCGATGCGGTCGTCCGCTACGTCCGCGTCGCGGCCGACACCGACTTCGAATGCGGCGTCGGCGCCGAACTTCTGGTCGAGACGGCCCGACTGTGGGAGTCGCTGGGTTGCCACGGGGTCGACGGTTGTTTCCACATCGATGGGGTCACCGGGCCGGACGAATACAGCGCCATCGCCGACGACAACGTCTACACCAACCTCATGGCTCGGGCGAACCTTCGCGCTGCCGCCGATGTCGCCGGACGTCACCGCCAGGTCGCCGAGCGCCTCGGCGTGGACGACGGCGAACGCGAGCGGTGGCGGGCCGCGGCCGAGGCCATGGCCGTGCCCTATGACGACGATCTGAGGGTCCACCAGCAGGCCGCCGGTTTCACCCGCCAGGCCGTGTGGCCGTTCGACACCACCGGCCCGGACCGATATCCGCTGATGCTGCACTTCCCGTATTTCGACCTCTACCGCAAACAGGTCGTCAAACAAGCCGATCTCGTCCTCGCGATGTATCTGTGCGGTGCGGCGTTCAGCGATGAGGACAAGGCGCGCAATTTCGCCTACTACGAAGCGATCACCGTCCGCGACTCCTCGCTGTCCGCGCCCTGCCAGGCGGTCATCGCCGCCGAAACCGGGCACACCGATCTGGCCTACGACTATCTGCGCGAGACCGCGCTGTTGGATCTGGCGGATCTACAGCACAACACCCGCGATGGTTTGCACATCGCCGCGCTGGCCGGTTCCTGGACCGCGTTGATCGCCGGATTCGGCGGACTGCGTCACGACACCGGCACACTCTGCTTCGCACCGCGCCTGCCCACTCAACTGTCCCGGCTCGCTTTCCGGCTGCACTACCGTCATCGCGCGCTCCACATCGAGATCACCCCGGGCAAAGCTCGATATGAGCTCCGGGACGGCCAGCCGCTCACGCTCGAACACCACCGCACGCCCTTCACCCTCGCCCTCGGGGACACCGTCACCCACCCCATCCCGCCACCGATCCCCGCACCCCGCCCGCACCAGCCCTCCGGCCGGGAACCCAACCCGCGCAACGACATTGCCTGATCGGGCTGACTCCGCTGGAATTACGTGAAAAGAGCGCGGTTTCGGGCGACATATTGTTCGATGGTTCGCGGGCTGTGGCCGGTGATGTCCTCGACGGTGTGAGTCATGTGGTGGTAGCGGCCGTCGCGGTGCAGGCGGGTCATCGTGGAAATGTGGTCCTGCGCATGCGCGTCCAGTCCCGCTCTGCTCAGATCGTCCAACCACTGATCGTTGGGCAGCCGCACTCCCGTGACGGGCCGGTTCAGGGTGGAGGCGTACTGCTCGGCGAGCCCGTCGATATCCAGCGCCGCCGGGACTCGGCCGGTCGTGAACGCACCTGCCCCCATCCGGAAACAAGCCGGTGACCACGACTGGACCGGGCGGATCAGGGACGTCGATCGGCTCCCTGGAGCAGGAAGCGTTCGGCGTTGAGCGGGCTGCCGGTTTGCATCAGCTGTCCGCCCTCGCAGACCACCGAGATCCAGTGCGCCGAATCCGGATTCGGCCTGGACGGCTGCCACGTGGGGTTTCGCCTCGGCATCGTCGCCCGCGTAGAAGTCCGCCTGCCGCTCCTCGGTGCTGGCGGTTCGCGGCGATGAACCCGGCGAACATCGTGTTGAGCGCCTTCACGATCCGTGCGCCGGCCAGTTGCTCGGCGACCCGCTCGCTGCCGGTGAGGTCATCGACCTGGTAGCGGCCCTGTCAGAGGTTCGCGGTGGCGAACTGATTCGTCATGTCGACGACGATCTTCCCGGACCAGTCGGTCGGGCCGGTCAGATCCGGCAAGACGAAGAACGGCACCGCGAGGAATATCAGATCCGGCTGCGTCGCCTCCCGAGCGGTCCCCGCACACCGATGGTAGTCGTTGCGCCGCAAGGCATGTGGCATTGTCGCTGAATAGTTGCCAATAGCGGCTGATGCTGTTCGGAGTTGCGCTTCGAGTGGGTACTATCGATCTTCGTCGCAGCGCTACCCCCCGCGGTCGGCAGCCTGGAGTGGATTGTGTGGCATTCCTGGCCGAGAAGGTCGTTGGCATCATTTCCGTGCGCACACGGATATTCTTGGTTCGATTGTCGACGCCCATTGGCGTAGGGAGTTGACCGATCATCATGACCGCGACATCGTCCGTGCAGAGCGTCACATACGATTTGCTGAGATCGTTGCGCCTGACCACGATCTTCGGTGATCCAGGGTAGACGGAGGAGACGTTTCTCGGAAACTTCCGGACGATTTCACGTATGTCCTGGGGCTGCCGGAAGCGTCCATCATCATCATTCGTGGCGTCGCCGCAATTATCACCGCACGCGCCGCGGAATTCGGCGTCGTCGGCACTACCTGTGAGAACGGGAGAATTCGGTGGCTGACCGATGTGGTTCGCGGTGAGGAGTTCGCGAATTGCCTCTGCGACTGGGGGTGTCCGTGTCAGTTCGGTGCAAACCTACAGGCGCTGCGCGGAGTTGATGTGCGGCCACATCGAGGAGGTAAACTTCAACGACACGAATCTCGGCGGTCTGGATTGGGCGGTGCTCATGCCCTGGCCGGGTGAGGTTAGCCGAGGGTAACGGCACGCAGCAGTTGTCATCGGCTAACGGGCGGATCCGGCTCAGCGAGAAGGACTGCGGAAAATCCTTATCGGTGAGTCGAGTCCACCGCCCCTTTCGGCGGTATCGGCGGAGAGTTCGCGGGCGCCGCGATGATCCCGGTCGGGGCGTCGAGTCTGGCCCTGTGAGCCGCGTGCCTGCCCTCGTCGCACAGGTCGGTAAGGAGCGCAATCATGAATGTAATGGTACTCATCGGACGGATCCTGTTCGCCCTGCTGTTCCTCGGCTCCGCGTTCGGGCACTTCGCCCAGCGCGGGCAGATGGCGGAATACGCCCGGGACAAGGGAATCCCTGCTCCCGGCTTGTCGGTACTCGGCTCAGGCTTGCTGCTGCTCGTGGGCGCGCTGAGTGTGCTGTTGGGTGTGTGGGCCGATCTGGGCTCGCTGTTGCTGACCGTTTTCCTCGTGCCGACCGCGGTGCTCATGCACGCCTTCTGGAAGGAAACCGATCCAGGGGTCAAGCAGCAGGAGATGATCCACTTCAACAAGGACATCGGGCTGGCGGGAGCTGCCCTGATGCTGTTCGCGTTCTTCTCTCACGTCGGCGGCGACCTCGGGCTGACCCTCACCGGACCGCTGTTCCACATCTGAGCCGCTGGAACAGATCCACGCCCAGCGCATCGCGATGCTCACCCGCACCGATATCGCGGCGGCCGGAGATGGCCGGTGACCTGTCCACGCTGAAATCCGCTGCTGTTCAAGATGTTCGGTGAGCATCGCCGTTGATCGGTCATCACTTCGACACCTCGGTCGAGGTCAGGCCGCAGGAGGCACGAGCGGTCGCCGCCCAGGACCGCGACGGTGCGGTCCCGCTGCCGGCAAGGCTGCGCGAGCGGTTCTCCGGCATCGCATCGACCTAGGCCCATCGCCACCATCATGACCATGACGCAGCCTCACTCGAGCATGACCGAGTTCCCGGACGCTAGCTCTGATTCCCTCTGAGTGGCGGTCTCGACAGTAAGAGGGCAGGTCAACAGGCTTTTACTAGTTAGTGAGTGTACTCACTTGACAGGGCGAGAGGCGCTGACAAGACTGAGTGAGTAAACTCACTCAGTAGGAGAGGACGCGGGTATGCGTGCGGCTTTGGGACAAGAGTCCGGGCGGCGGTTGGTGCTGCGGTCCAGGCTGGGGGTTGCGATTTTGGTGCTCTTGTGCACTGTTCAGTTTCTGGACATTGTGGACTCGGCGATCGTGAACGTCGCGCTGCCGTCCATCCAGCACAGTTTGCATTTCACACAGCAGAATCTGCAATGGGTGGCCAGTGGCTACATCTTGACTTATGGCGGCTTTCTGCTGCTCGGTGGCCGTCTGGGCGATCTGCTCGGCCGACGGCGCATGCTGTTCGCGGGTCTGGTGGTATTCGCTTCAGCGTCATTGACGGCTGGACTGACCGACAGTGCCGGGCTGTTGATCGCGGCGCGGCTTGTGCAGGGACTCGGGGCGGCGTTCATGGCTCCCGCGGCGCTGTCCGAACTCACGACGAGTTTCCGCGAGGGCAGGGATCGGGACACGGCGCTCGGGGTGTGGGGTGGCATCAGCGGCGTGGCCGCGGCGGCGGGTGTGTTCCTCGGGGGAGTCATCTCCCAAGGGCCGGGCTGGCGGTGGGTGTTCTTCGTGAACCCGCCGATCTGCGTCGCGGTAATCGCTTGTGCCGTGATGCTTCTGGCAGACGGCCGGCCCAGCCGGACCGGGCGGGCGGCATTCGATTCGCAGGGTGCGGTGCTGGTGACCGGCGGCATGCTGCTGTTGGTGTACGGACTGGTGCGTGCGCCGGTCGTGGGCTGGGGATCGCTTTCCACCGTCCTGTGCTTGGGCGGATCGGCCGCTGTGCTCGTCGCGTTCGCGCTCAACGAGGTGCGCACCCGCGATCCGCTGGTGCCCGCGGCCGTTCTCCGGGTGAAAGGGCTGGTCGCAGCGGATCTGACGCAGCTGATCGCGTTCGCCGGGTTCTTCTCGCTGCTTTTCTACGCCACCCTCTACATGCAGGAGATCCTGCACTACTCGCCGATCCGGGCCGGAGCCGCCTACCTTCCGATCACCGCAGGGTTCGCCATCGCCGGAGGCGTTGCGTCGCAACTGATCACGCGCGTGGGCACCCGCTGGGTGATGATCGTGGGCTGCCTGCTCGCCGGGGCAGGCATCTACTACGTGTCCAGGGTGCCGATGCACGGTTCGTATATCGGAGATCTGCTGCCGGGATTTCTCGTGATGTCGTTGGGGGCGGGGCCGGTGTTCGTCGCTGTCACTGCTGCGGCCAACGCGGGCGTGCCGCCGGACAAGGCCGGGCTGGCGGCGGCATTGCTGAACTCGTCCCAGCAGGTCGGCAGCGCGTTCGGCCTCGCAGTCCTGTCCGCTGTCGCCATCACCCGCACCAACGACCTGATTGCCGCCGGCGCGTCCACCGCCGTGGCCGCCGATTCCGGCTACCATCGGGCGCTGTTCGTCGGGGCTATCCTGATGGCGGTCGCGGCCCTGATCGCCCTGCGCTCCGGCAATACGCGTATGCGGGCCCCGCTGGTAATGGTCGACGCCGGAGCGTCGTATCCTGATGAGTGAGATGGCTGACTCAACCCAGACTGCGGCCGTCGCACCGCGGCCAGGCAAACGGCAGCGGCTCGTGGCCGCTGCCGTTCAACTCCTGCACCAACAGGGAGTGCAGCGGACCACGCTCGCCGACATCGCGCAGGCGGCCGAGGTGCCGCCCGGCAACGTCTACTACTACTTCAAAACCAAGGACGAGGTGGTCACCGCCGCCATCGACGCCCACCTCCAGCAGATCAGAGGAGCCCTCGCCGATATCGACGCTCGCTTCGACTCGCCGAGAAGCCGCCTGAAAGCCCTCGTGGATCTGTTCACCGCCGACAGCGAGACCGTCACCCAATACGGTTGCCCCATCGGCACTCTCTGCTCGGAACTCGACAAACGCCCCGCGCACGAGGCGTTCCCCGTCGCCGACCTGATACACCTCCCCATCGCCTGGGCCGAAACCCAGTTCCGCGCCCTCGGCCGTGCCGACGCCCACGACCTAGCCCTCCAGCTCATGGCCGCTTATGAAGGCAGCGCCCTGCTGTCCAATACTCTCCGCGACCCCACCATCCTCACAACCGCGGCCCGCCGCCTAACCCACTGGCTAACCACGATTTGAAAAGTGTGTTCAGGAACTCGGACGGATGCCCGTCGAGGGTTTGCGGGCACGCTCTCAACTCAGCGGGCCTGCGGGTAGCCGATTTCGGAGATGTCTTGGGGCCGGCGAGCAGGCTCGTCGATTCAGAGCGGGCGGCTGATCAGGCGGCGGCCCTCGTCCAGGAAACCGTGTGCGCGGTAGTAGTCCAGGAGGCGGCCGACGTCTCGGCTGCTCGGCGCGACGACCAGCTCCAGGGACCGGCAACCGTGTTCGCGCGCCCAGACGACGCTGTCGGCGATCAGCCGGCCGCCCAGCCCTTGCCGTCGTGCTATCGGCACTACGAAAAGATCCTCCAGTTCGGCGATCAGCCCATTCTCCAGACCGAAACTGGTTGTGGTGACAGCAAAACCGAGTAGTTGGTCCGCTCGCTGCACCACGGCGACCCGTGCCACAGGCGAAGCGAGCAGCACCGTTAGGTTGCGCCGCAGCGCACGCTCGTCGGTACTGAAGCCGTCCTCCGCATAAAACGCCATGGCCAGCGGTAACACCGCGGCCAGATCGGCAGGACCAGCAGTATTCAGATCTACCGGTGCGATCGTCATGCTGCCAGTACACCCGAGCCGACCGCAATCGTGCACAGCCTCTCGCGCAGTACGCGAGATCGCCGACACGCCATGTGCTGTGGCCCACGGTTCGGCATACGCAAATCGGCAATACCGCGCATCGTCGGCGTCGAGCACTCCGTCTACGTCCACCCACAGGAGTTGCGGCCGGGTGTCGTCCCGGCTCTGCTCATTGCCCTGCTGGAGGCGTGGGTTTCGTTCGTCCGAATCAGGCAGTCGATAGTTTCACAGTGACCTATGGTGTGGGTCACAGTGAACTGATCCTGGTCGGGTCCGATGGCCCGCTGTAGGGTCAGATCTTCTCGACACGGGTGGATTATCTTGTTCCGGATGCTGTTGGGGTTGCCGCACGTCGCCAGTGAGCGCAGTCGTTGACACCACCTATATCCTACTGTGGAATATAGTGGACGCCGCTCGGCGATCCGCCGTCGCTCTACCGTTCGAAAAGAGGGTTCCATGCCCACGCTCCCATGGATGACAGTCGGCGCGTCCACCACATCCGAAGCCCAATGCATGGCCTCACGTCTCGAAGTCAAATCGCTGCTCAGCACACCAGGTTTCCTGATCTCTTCGCTGGCGTTGTGGCGGCAGGCCCGCCGCTCCCCGGGAGTGCTGGGCGTGACTCTGAAGGCCGAGATGCTGAAGCGCACATTCTGGACCTACTCGGCTTGGGACGACAAGGACGCCATCTCGGCTTACGCAGGCTCGGAGCCGCACAAGTCGACTGTCGAGCGCAAGCGAAAGGTCATGCGGGAAAGCACCTTCGTGTTCTTCAGCGCACCGGTTCACGAGCTGCCGCTGTCGTGGGACGAGATCCATCGGCGGATCGCCGACCAACGGGAATCGGCGCAATCAGGCGGCAAGCCTGCCGTGACCGATTGTTCGGAGTGAATCAAGGGCTTCTGCACTGCTGAGGATGCAAATACCAATTAGCGGTTGATCACGAAATCGCGCATCTCGCCGCTGATCCGATTCTGGCTTCCAGCAACCGATTGACCTCTCGGCAGCCAAGCCAAGTATCAACCGAGCACGTCCGCAGCCCGAGCCGCTACGGCACATCGTTGGTTGTCAAGCCGTTGCCGTTGTCTTTCGCGCGATTACTACCTGAACCCCTGTGGAGACGGTATCGTCCCGGCTCGCAGAACCGATGGCGCGCATGCCATTTCATCTCCACGGCCCACGCGGCAGAGTCCGGTGGCCGCCCGGGACGGCCGGCATCGGCGCCTGTGCTGCCACCACAACAGCAGCAGCATATCGACCTACTCACCATGCGCGGTGTGTCAGCAATCATTCAGCGTTCACGGGCTGGATAATCCGCATATGACGTCGATCGGGCTGTCCCGCAGAGCGATGCTCGCCCTGGCGGCGAGCGTACCGTTGAGCGTTGTGGCATCCCGACGCGCAATGGCCGCCGCCCCGCCGATCCGATACACGATGACGGCGTTCACCAACGCCAGCCAGACCGATATGTGGGTCTACGAATCCACCGACGCAACGAATTTCCGGCTCGTCCAGGCCGACGCCTACCGTCCGCCGGTCGCCGACCCCGCCGACACCCCGGCAGCAGCGGCCACCACCAAGAAGGGCTTGTGCCGCGACCCCAGCGTCTTTCGCCACATCGACGGCGAGTACTACGTGACGTACACGACCGCATGGGGCGGCAACACCATCGGGTTCGCTCGCAGCCGCGACCGGATCCACTGGGAGTTCCTGTACGAGTACACGATTCCGTTCGGCGGTGTCACCCATACCTGGGCGCCGGAATGGTTCGTCGACCGTGACGGCACGGTCAGCGTCCTGGTGAACATCAACGACGGCACGGTCTTCCGGCCCTGCGTCATGACCGCGACCACCTCATCGCTGAGCCGGCTGCATTGGACCACGCCCATACCGCTGGCAGGGGTCATTCCCGCACCGGGCGGCCTCGGCTACATCGACACCACGGTCAAGTTGTCGCAGGGACGCTACTACGCGTTCGTCAAGAACGAATCGACCAAGGACGTCGAGGTCGCGGTGGCCGACCGCCTGGTCGGCCCGTACACGTTCGCGCGAACCGGGAACTGGGCGCGCTGGGGCGGACCGGGCCCGGGACAACCGCGCGAGGGACAGTGCGTGATCCCGCTCCCCGACGGCCGATGGCGGATCTACCTGGATGCCTACGACCTCGACGAACCCACGCACGGTCACTATCTCTACAGCGACACCGTCACCGGCGACCTGCTCGGCGAGTGGACCACACCGAAGGACCTGCCCGTCCTGTCCGGTTTCGTCCGTCACTTCACGGTGTTACCCGAACAGTTGAACACCGGCCCGCAACCGGGCCCGAAGCCCGTCACGCGGTGAGGACGATCGGGCCGCGGCCTGCCCGCACCGACCAGGCACCCAGGGCCCCGCTCTCGACATAGTCGCCGAACGCGCGGACGGCCGGCACCGGCGGGCCGGTCCGGCGGACCAGACCAGGCCAATCTCGTGAAAAGCGCGCGGGTGCAACGAAATTTGGGGTTCCGGTAGTACGACCCGATTCGGGCAGCCGGGAATCTCCTGCACGCCATCGGAACTCGCCGATTCGGGCGTAGCCGGGTGATTCAATGACCTGATGGAGCAACAGGAGCAGCACGCGCGGGTGCCGCACTACCGGTTCGTCGCGATGATCCCCGGCAGTGCCGACTACGCCGGATTCGAGCAGCGCGTCAACGCGCTGCTCGCCGAGGGCTACGAGTTGTACGGGTCGCCGTGTATGACGTTCAACGGTATGGAGCACATCGCCGGACAGGCTCTGGTGCGGTTCACCGCCCCGCCCTCCGGTACCAACTCGTAGAGCCGATCGACCGGAAAGCTCGTGCGGGTACGACCGCAACCTGTTCCGGGCCTGCGGGATGCCGGCCAGCTCGAGCAGCCGGCCGGCCTCAGCGGTCGAGCCGGCGACTTCCCGCACTTGGTCGCCGATTCGCATCGTCGGATTCAGCGACGTCATCGGATTCTGAAACACCGCACCCAGGTGGGCACGACGGATTCTGCGTCGCTCGGCGGGCGAGGCCGCAACCATATCGACACCGCACACCTCGGCCCGTCCGGTTAGTGCGGCGGGCGGATCGCCCGTCGGCAGTCCGAGCAGACTCAGCCCCAACACACTCTTGCCGGCGCCGGACTCGCCCACCAGCGCGACGATCTCTCCGGCGGCGATCTCGATGCTCACTCCGCGGACCGCATGCAACGCAACCCCTCGGCGGCGAAACGACACATGGAGGTCACGCACACTCGCACGAGGAGTAAGGGTGGCCGGGGGCCGGCCGCTTCGGCCTGCGCCGTTCGGTGAGTGCTTCATATTGCTTTCACCTTCCGGAGCAGGTTGATGGGCACCATTCCGGTGGCGAGCAACGTATGCACGATCCGGCCGATGCCGGAGTTGGTCGCCATCACGTCCTTGATGTCGCAGAGGTTGATAACCCATGCCTGATCCATCACGATCTCGGCGCCCTCGACCCACTGCCTTTCGGCCTCCGTTTTGCCGAGGGATCGCTTGCCTGCGTCCATGACGGCGTCGAGGTCGGCGTTCGAGTAGTTGAACCAGTTGACCGGCGATACGCCGGTGCGAAAGAAGATCCGCAGTGTGGTGTCGGCATCGAGCGCGTCGCCGCCGGAGCCGTGCAGCAGCATGTGCGGTTGCTGCTCGACAGGCGCCGAATGCAATGTGAACACCTGCGAGGTGGGCATGGCCCGCACCGTGACAGCCAGTCCCAGCGCTGCCAACTGCGTTTGGAGTAGCTCGGCAACACGGGCATCGGTCGCTCCGCCCGCCTCGTCGTAGGCCAGGTCGATCCGCTTGTCACTGTCCGGCAGCTTCGCGATGAGCGCCTTCAGCTGGGATACCTCGTGTTCGGGCGCGTCCGGCGCAGCGCCGTCCGGTAACACTCCGGCCGGGTAGAACTGGGTGGACCGTGAGGCCGTCGAGCCGTAGGCCGGCTCGACGAGTGCGGGAACGTCGACCGCCGAGCGCATCGCCTGACGAAACTCGGTGTGAGAGAACGCCCCTTTCTTCCAGTTCAGGAAGATCGATGACTTGAACGCCGTCGGCCGTTCCGTCACAGTCAAGAGCGAGTTCGCCTTCATCGCCTCGATCGCAGAGATTGGCAGACCCTTGCTGATGATGTCCAGCTGCCCCTGCTCGAGTAGCAGGCGTTGCGTCGTGATGTCGGGGATGATCTCGATACGCAGTGCGGTGAATTCCGGTTTCGTTCCCCAGTAGCCGTCGTAAGCGGTCAGCGTGTAGTGACTGCTCGGCACGAACTCGGTGATCCGGTAAGGCCCGGTTCCCGCATCGTGCGTGCTCAACCAGCCCTGCGCCAGATCGCCGTTCGCGCTGTGGGTCCGCACTGCGGTCGGGCTGAGGGCCTTGGGTCCCCACGGGCAGGCGAGATAGTCCAGGAACGGCTCGACCGGATGCCCGAGTTCGATCACGAGAGTCGAGTCGTCGGGCGCGGACATCGAGGCCACGTCGGCGATCAGGTAGGCCGGTGCTTGGTTGACGGCGGTACGCCGCTGAAAACTCTTGATGATCGTGGTGGCCGTCATCGGCGTGCCGTCGTGGAAGGTGACGCCGGCCCGTAATGCGAACGTGTAGGTGAGGCCGTCGCCGCTGACCGTCCACGACTCGGCCAGGGCGGGCCCGATCTCGGGCGAATCGGGTGCGTAGGCGACCAAACCTTCGTAGACATTCAGGGTGACCTGGAGGCCCTCCCCCTCGTAGAAGATGTCCGGGTCGGGCACTTGCATATCCGCCAGGAATCCGAAACGGATTGTGTCGCTGATGGTTCCGGCTCTGCCGGTTCCACCCGAACATGCCGGTAACAGTGCCGATATCCCGAGGACTTCCGCCAATGCGACGAGCGAACTGCCCTTCAGGAACGTTCTTCGATCCGCAGTCGTGCTCATCTCGCAACGCAACCTCTCACGTTGTCGGTCACCGGCGAAGCCGGCGCCGGACCCTGATGCCCGCGATAGCGCGGAATCGCGGCGAACACGACAGTCGTACTCGCGCCTTGCGTGTGAAGCGACGAACCTGCGACATACCCCATGGCGACCCCCAAGCCTGCACGGGTGCGGTGCCGAGTACTACCGACATCGCGAGCAACATCTGGTTTCGTTCGGAGGTTCCGCCACCTTCCAGCGCGGCAACCCGGCACATGATCTGAATCTCAGTGTCACACAACACACAAGGATCCGGATCGAGATGCCGAAAACACACGCGGCACAACCGAACTTCCGATTTCGCGCGGGAGTGTAAGAGTGAGTGCTCTGGCCGATTTCGGTGCTGACGTCGCTCCCAGTGGGGTAACGCGTTTCGGTGTGTGCGGTGAATGTCCCGGCTGTCATGGCGTTTTCGATGTTGTTGCCGCTCAGCAGCCGAGGGGCCGGACGCAACCGCCCGACCGGTCTCTAATCGCCTGTCCTACAACCGATCCGACCCGGGCAGTCCAATCGCGACGCGGACCTCGGCCGGTGGGTGCGGCCACGACACCTCCGGCCGCGACGGCACTCCGCTGACCTGCGCACCCCACGCCCACCCCTGCGCCCATGCTCGGGTTCGCCAGGTTGAACAGCAGTCACCAGCTCCGGACACGTCTATTTCGGGTGCCGTGCCACTGCTTTCGCCCCTGGTTCAGGCGCTCTCGGCCAGGACACGGTACATCGTCGACGCTGAACACCGGTGGTGCCCTGGTCGAGCAGCGTGGCCGATGCGCAGCGTAGGACACCGTCTCACCGCACGAGGTCATCGAGTTCGAAGATCATGCTGCGGACATCGGCAAAGCGAGTCAGATGTGAAACGTCGGCCGCGACCACCCGGCCGATTTCGGATTCAAACGCGGCGTGCAAAGCCGCCAGATCGTCCCACTCCAGGGTCGCTACCAGGTAGTACTGCTCGCCACGAACACCGCGCATGGCACGGCTCAATGAGTACCGGCGCAGTCCCGGGAGCTGCCGGCCCAGTGGGATGTGCACTTCACGATAATGATGTTCGAAGGCATCGGGATCGGACGGATCACTCCACAGCACAACCAACCTGGCGTTCGGCGCGGTCCGGGTGGCCTCGACTGACATGACTGTTATACCTCCTGCTGATCGACGGCAAACGGCGGCTTGGCGTGCAGCCGTCAATCCTCCCGACGTTCGAAACACGTAGAGATCGACACAGCTCGCCTACCGGGGTTCCGGATCGCGCGGAAACCAACGACAATGGCCTGACCGCCACCGATAACCGCTATCTGCCGGAACTTTCGGGCGACATGCAGACCGGCGAGCGGGCGAACCCGACGATCCGAGATGCTGTTCCGCAAAAAATCTTGGTGGACAAGGTGTTTCACTCGTAGGCTCGGCCGTCGCCAACCGGGATCGCGGCATCGAAATCGTGGGGAGGGCAGCATGTTGCGCGCAGAAGCAGGTGTGGCGCGTCGGGATGCGCTGGAGAGGTCCCGGCGGCGCGAGTATCGGTCGCGGACCTTCCCAGTTGGGAATGCCGCGCGGGAGTGTCACACTTTGTGCGACAAGCGCTCGGCGGATGTGTTGCGGGACAAGGGAGTACCTATGAAAATTCTGAAGCTGCGGGCCCGGCTGGCCGTGGGGTTCGCGGCGGCTGTCTTCTTTGTTGCTTCGGTAGCGGCGGCGGGCCCCGCGGCGGCAGCCTCTTCGCCTGAAGCAGCTTGCGGCGCAGGGTATTACGCGATCGACCACGGGAACATCGAAGCGAATGCGACCGTCTGGTTGATGTACAACGGTTCCACCGATTGCGTTGTCACATGGAAGACGGCACAGATCGGGACGCCGACAGTGCTGATGGCAGCGGTGGGTACCGGGGGTAACGGTCTCGGCCTTCCTGCGTTTCCGTTCCACGGTGTGAGCAACAATATGGACATCGACGCGGGCTCGTACTCGTATTATGCAGGCCCTGTCTACTGGTACGCCCCGCACACTTGCATCTACTGGTACGGCTCATTCGGAGGCGCCAATAACGGCGGCTCCGCTGGTGGTGGCCCGTCGCACTGCGGCTGACCCGGTTCGGAAGGTCACGGCCGATCAGCAGCTGCCGGTCCGGGGGGCCCAGGGTGAGTCCGGGACCGGACGGGGACAGCGAGAGTGCCCCTGAGGTGTGGTGGAAGCCGCAATGGTCGGTGCGCTTCGGATAAGCCGCAACCCGGACCTACCACCCCGCAGCCTGACGCCGAACTACCAACCGCCTCTTGACATGAAGGGGAGCCAATACCGGACGTTTCGTCGGGTCATGTTGTGCCGGATCCCATTCAGGCGGCGAGGAAGTAGTCGGGTGGCGGTCGAGGTTCTGCGCGGCCCGTGTCCGATCTGGAAAGATTCGGTGCATGAGTGCTGCTGGGGACGATGTCCGCGCTTTTGCTTTGTCGTTGCCCGAGACCTCTGAGCAGTTCACGTGGGGTATGCCGACTTTCCGGGTGGCCGGCAAACTATTTCTCACCCTCCCGGAGGCCGAAACGTCGGCGGCGGTCCGCTGCCCGATCATCGACCGTGACGAACTGGTGGCCGCCGAGCCGGACAAGTTCTGGATCGCCGCGCACGAGGCGAACAATGCGTGGGTTCGAGTGCGTCTCGCCGCCATCGACGACCAAGACGAGCTGGAAGCCATCGTTCTGGACTCGTGGCGGCAGGCCGCACCGCGGCATCTACTCGATGGTGTCGAATGACATCGCGGGCGCGCCGAGCGCTCGGTCTACTCTCGTGTCTTGGCGGCGCTGCTTGCAACGACGGTGACCCATTCGTTCGACGAGTGTCGACGAACGAATGGGCCGGGCGACGTGCCGTTCTACAGTCCCAGAAACCGTTCCGCGTTCCCTCTGGCGAGCAGCTGCCGAGTTGGCTCGTCGAGGAACGAGCTCTTGCGCACGACGTCGCCGACCTTCCGTTCACCGAGCGGGTAGGGGTAATCGCTGCCGACCATCACCCGGTTCGCGCCGACCGTGTCGACGAGTAGGCGCAGTGCGCGTTCGTCGAATACGACCGAGTCCACGTAGAACCGTCCCAGGTAGTGCGATGGCGGGGCCCGCCAAAGCCCGCGCCACCGGGGACGGACGCTCCGGAAGCGTCCGCTCGGACGACGGCCTGATCGAGCTCGACCTCGGAATCCCCGAAAGCCTGGGCGGAGCAGGCGGGCACGTCAGCAATCCCGAGCAACTCTTCGCCGCCGGGTACTCGGCCTGCTTCCTCTCGGCCCTGAGCTCGGTCGCTCGCGCCCAGCGCGTCAAGCTGCGCGACGCTCGAGTGGAGGCAAGGGTCACCATCGCCGGTGGGAGCGACGGCTTCGGCCTGTCCGTCGAGCTCGTCGTCACTGCTCCGGACGTCTCGCCCGACGCCGGGGAGGCGCTGCTGGAGGCTGCCCACCGCAAGTGTCCCTACTCGAAGGCCGTCACGGGAAACATCCCCGTGAAGCTCACCCTGTCCCCCTGAAAAGCTGAGGCGCGCACGACGCGCGGCGACCAGGCGCTGGCCGCGACGGATTCACAGGTATGCTGCTCGGCTCGGCCGGCCACGCAGTGGTGCAGTCGGCCGGATGCCCGATCATCGTCGTGCGCGAGCACGATCCAGGTCCGGTCGCGGGCGGGAGGTGATGCCGCTGGGCCGGGCGGTCCGAGTTCACGAATTCCGAGTTCACGAACATTGACCGGGCTGCTTTCGAAGGCGAGGTTCGTTACGGCGTCGGCGGCTCGCAGCGTTGCGAGCCGGTCTCACCGTCGGTGGTGCGGGCGGCGAGATGAGTCTTCGCGATATCGAGCACGGTGCGGAATCCACGTGCCAGACAATCCTTCAGGACTTCCGGATCCGGTACCGCGGCCGTGTCGGCGTTGATTCCGACGCAGCAATTTCCGGCGTGCGAGATCAGGGTTACGTTGAACGCCGTGCCGATGGTGGGGCCGAAGGCGTACATGCGCTCTATTTTCGCGCCGGCGACGTACATGGGCACCGGTGAACCCGGGACGTTCGACGCGACGAAGTCCACATGCTTCAACATGGTGGTGACCAGGCCGACGGGCAGCCGATTCAGCACGGCCGCCGCCGCGGCCGAATACGGCATGGCAGGTTCGCGTCGGCACCCGACCACCGCTGCGTGCAGCGCGTGCATCAGGTTCACCGGGTCGGCGCTGTCGGCTGGGAGTGCGAACCGCGCCAGCGTGAGTCGATTGCCACCGATCGGGTCGCCGGCCTTGCGCAGGCTGATCGGCATCGTCACCCGAAGCCGCTCGATGACCGAGCCGTGGCGGGCGTGGTACGTGCGCAAGCCCAGCACGACCGCCGCCAGAAAGGCGTCGTTGAGCGTGAAGCCGCTGACGTGCGCCGCCTCGCGCAATTCCGCGACCGGCACGTCGACCGTCGCCAAGCGCCGTCCGAGCCCACGACCCGTCATGACCGGGGACCAGGTATCGGTCACCGGGCGTACGAGATGTCCGAACGAAACGGCCATCGCGACACTGTCGCGGACGGTGCGAATCGGATCTGTCACAGCCCGCAGGGCCAGCCGCGGCACGTGCGATATACCGCTGCGTGCCAACCCCGAACCGACGGTCCAGTTCCAGGCCAGGACATCGGCCAGTTTTCCGCGCTTTTCGGTCGGCTGCTCGGGAACCGGACCACGGTCGCCGCCGGATCGGGAGAAATCGACGATCTCGTTCGCCAGCTGGATGCCGCCCAGGCCGTCGCTCAGCGAATGATGAAACTTGAGCACCAGCGCGGCCTTGCCGCCGGCCAGGCCGCTCAGCAGCGTCAACTTCCACAATGGCCGCACCGGGTCGAAGGCGGTCATTGCTTCGTGGCGCGCGAACTCGAGCACCGATGAGATATCCGCCGACGCGGGCAGCGCGATGTGGCGCACGTGCCATGAGAGATCGAAATCGGTGTCCGGTATCCACCGGGGCGGGGCCAAGCCGATCGGCAACGCGTCCAGTGTGTCCCGGAACCTCGGTGCCATTCGCGCTCCGCGATCGACCATCCGCACGAACCGGTCCACCTCCGGTAGCGCGTCCAGGATCAGGATCGACACGACCGTGGAGCGCAGAATCGCATCGCGCTCCATGCACCAGGAGAACAAATCCGACTGGGTCAAATGAGATTCGCGTGGATCGGTCATCATTTCGCCTGCGAAATCTCCGGTCGCGGGAACGCCGGTCGATGCCGATCATCGCGTGGCCGATACGCGGGATCCGAACCGTCGACCACGACCGCGATCCTGGCCCGGGACCTCTTCTCGGCCACTGCTCACCTCGAGAACTCCGAGGACGCCAATGCCGGCAGGACACTGGTCGGACGTGCGGCGCAGGCCATCGCCCGATGGTCGCCGGGGGTGATGTGTAGATCATTTGCCGGGGTTTCCCGGCACTGAAAGCATGCGCCGGCTCGGCACGTGCGCGCGCGTGCCGAAGGTCACCGGCGATCCCGAAAAACGTCACGCCCGAACCAGTCCGTGTACGCCGCGATCGATCGGACCGCTCGTGCTGCGTTGCGCAAGACCGTGGGCCGGCACAGTTTCGACGAGACGCAGGATTCTCGACGCCACGCGAAAATTGTTGCTGCCGAAAGGGAATCATGTAAATTGTGGCGTTGGGCGGGGTTTCGGACATCATGACGGCTCACCCGTCGGCACGGCCGTGGAACGAAGTGTGGGAGACCAAAGTCCTGGGCCGTGCGAGTCGTGCTGCTCTGTCCGGTGCAGGGCGCTGCGGCGAGACTGGGGGCTGGACCTCCGGGTCGTGATCGACGACGTTATTCGAGGAACGGCCATGCAGGAATTCGGCGTACCAGCTCTGTATCGCGTCCCGCCCGACGGGAATCTCACCGATCTGATCGAACATGACGTCGAGAGATTTCCGGATCTCGCGGTGATCAGCCGCAAGGTGGACGGCCGGTGGCAGGACGTGACCGCCGCGGAGTTCTTCGCCGAGGTCTCGGCGGTGGCGAAGGGGCTGATCGCCAATGGCATTCAGCTGGGCGATCGGGTGGCCCTGGTATCCCGCACCCGCTACGAGTGGACGCTGCTGGACTTCGCGATCTGGTGTGCGGGGGCGGTCACGGTGCCGGTGTACGAGACTTCCTCGCCCGAACAGGTGCGGTGGATCGTCTCGGATTCCGGGGCGGTCGCGATGTTCACCGAGACCGATCGCCACACCGCGGTGGTCGACGGTCTGCGCGATCAACTGCCCAAGCTGATGCATATCTGGCAGATCGACGCGGGCGCCATTGCCGCCCTGGTGCGGGACGGTGCCGATGTCGCCGACACGGCCGTGCTCGAACGCCGGAAAGCCGTGACGGCCGATGCGTTGGCGACGATCGTGTACACCTCGGGGACCACCGGTCGTCCCAAAGGGTGTCAGTTGACTCACGGCAACTTCCTGGCCGAACTGGGCAACATCACGGCTCGGATGCCGGCCCTGTTCCGCACCGGCGAATCCTCGGTGCTGCTGTTCCTGCCACTGGCACATGTGCTCGGCCGGATCGTCGAGGTAGCGGCGGCGTTCGCCCCGGTCCGCATCGCGCACGTCGGTGATGTCGCGAACGTCACGGCCGAACTCGGCGCCTTTCGGCCGACGCTGATCCTGGGTGTTCCACGCGTGTTCGAGAAGGTGTACAACACCGCTCGAACCCGCGCGCAACTGGCTGGTCGTGCCCGGATTTTCGACGCGGCGGCCACCGCTGCCATCGCGCACAGCCGAGCTCGGGACAGTGGCCGGGTCCCCGTGTCGCTGCGCCTGCGGCATGCGTTGTTCGGCCTTCTGGTCTACCGCCGTCTGCGTGCCGCGCTCGGCGGCCGCGCCACGCACGCCCTGTCCGGTGGCGCCCCGCTGGGTGAACGGCTCGGCCACTTCTACCGCGGAATCGGGTTCACCGTGCTCGAGGGCTACGGCCTCACCGAGACCTGCGGGGCCGCCACGTTCAATCCGGACGACCACCCGAAAATAGGGTCGGTCGGCCAACCACTGCCGGGGTCCTCGGTCCGCATCGACGACGACGGCGAGATCCTGTTGCGGGGACCGAACGTGTTCACCGGATACTGGAACAATCCCGGCGCCACCGCCGACGCATTCCGGGACGACTGGTTCGCCACCGGTGACCTCGGTGCTCTCGACGACGACGGATACCTCACCGTCATCGGACGCAAGAAGGAGATCATCGTCACCGCCGCCGGTAAGAACGTCGCTCCCGCGGTGATCGAGGACCGCATCCGCGCCCACGGCATCGTCGGTGAGGTGATCGTCGTCGGTGACGGCAAACCGTTCGTCGGTTGTCTGGTGACCGTCGACGTGGAGAACTTTCCCACCTGGAAGCATCTCCACGGCAAACCCGCCGACGCCACGATCGACGACCTGGCCGCGGACGTGGATCTGCTCGCCGCGATCCAGGCCGCGATCGATGACGGCAACCAGGCGGTGTCCCGGGCCGAGGCAGTCCGCAAATTCCGCATACTGCACGCCGATCTCACCGAAGCCAACGGATATCTCACGCCGTCGCTGAAACTCAGGCGCAATATCGTGCTTCGCGATTTCGCCGCGGAGGTCGCCGCGCTGTACAGCGTGTGAGCGCGATCGGACGGCGCCGGGCACTGCTCGGCGGTCGGGTCCGGGCAGGCGACGAACTGCCCTGGGAGATAACCGAATGTCCGCGTGGTGCGGGACGTTCGCCCCTGCCGTGGCAGGCGCGGAGCTGGTCGACTGGAAATGCTCGTGGAAAGCAGATGGTCGACGACGATGCAGTACCCGGCTGACGATAGGTGTGAGCGAGACGATGGCGGAATTGGGGCCCTTGGATGCGGGATTTCTGGCGATGGAGGACAGCGATCCGCACGTCAGCATGGGAATCGGGACGGTATCGATTCTGCACGATCCACCACCGACCCGTGCGGAACTGCGTACCTGGATCGATCGGGGTCTGGAGAGACACGGCCGGTTGCGTCAGCGGGTGCGGCGTACTCCGCTGGATCTGACAGCGCCCGTGTGGGAGGACGACCCGAATTTCGATCCCGGGCACCACATCCGGTGGACCGCGCTGCCGGATCCGGGCGGCGAGGAAGAGTTGCGGGAACTGGTCGCCACCGAACTCACCGAACGGCTGGACCGCGATCACCCGATGTGGGAGGTGGTCGTCGTCGAGCACCTCGCCGGTCAGCGCTGGGCACTGATCACGAAGGCTCACCACACCGTGATCGACGGGATCGCGGGGGTCACCCTGTTCGAAAGCTTCTGCGATCCGACACCGGATGGCCGGGCCGCGGTACCGGCGAAGCCTCCGCGTCCGCGTCCCCTGCGGCTGCTGTCCGATGCGCTCCGATTGCCCTACACCCTGCCCCGTGCCGTGGTCGGCACCGCGCGCACGTTGGCGCCCGTGCTGCTGGCCGCGGTGACACCGGTGGCCGATACCTCACTCAACGGGCCCATCGGCCGACAACGTCGCTATGCGGTGGCGCGGACCGAAATGCACCGAGTGCGCGAGATCGGCGCGGCGTACGGCGTAACGGTCAACGATGTGGCGGTGGCCGCGATCGCGGCGGCATACCGGTCGCTGCTACTGCGCCGCGGTGAGCATCCGGCGCCGGGCAGCCTGCGGATCGTGGTGCCGGTGTCGATGCGTAAGCCGGACGCGAAATATGTTCTGGACAACCGGGTTTCGGCAATGGTCCCGTATCTTCCGATCGAGATCGTCGATCCGGTCGAACGGCTGCTGGCCGCGCACCGGCGGATCGCACGACATCGGAACCGAGGCGAGCCCGAGGCCGAGCAGTCGTTGCTGCGGCTGGCGCGATGGCTGCCGTCCGGAATGGTCGGAATGGTTTTCCGGCTGGCGTCGTGGTACCCGCAGCGCGGAGTCTCCGCGCTGGCGACCAACATTCCCGGACCGCGACATCGGCTCAGGTTGGGCGGCCGCGATGTGCTGGAGATGTGGCCGTGCATCCCGATCGCGATGCGAGTGCGCACGACGATCGCGATCCTCAGCTACGGTGACGCCCTGACCTTCGGCATCACTGGCGACCGCGACACCGCTCTGGACGTCGATGCGATCGCCTCCGGCATCGCCACCGAGGTCGCCGTGCTGCTGGCGCACGCCCGGGGGGAGCCACGTCGACGTCACCTGGAGCTGGTTCGCAACCACACCGACCGGAGTTCGCGCGGGATACCCGCCGACCGGTCGCCGACTCGCAACGCCGGTTCACCGTACTGACGACGGCACGCAGCGCGTACGACTACCGGATCCGCCTATGTCGCGGGTTCCCCGACGGCTCGGAAACGGCCGGGGTTCAGGAGGTTTCGATGTATTTCGAGAATCGGATCGAAGCGGGCCGCCGCCTCGCGGAACGCCTCGAACCCTTGCGTGGACACGATGTCGTCGTGCTGGGGCTGCCGCGCGGCGGAGTCCCGGCCGCGTTCGAGGTGGCTCGGCGGCTGGGCGCGCCGCTGGATGTCATCGTGGTCCGCAAACTCGGTGTCCCGCATCAGCCCGAACTCGCCTTCGGTGCCATCGGTGAGGACGGCGTCCGGGTGATGAACACCGGTGTCGTGGCGCAGTCGGGGCTCACCGGTGACGAGATGGCGCGGGTGGAGCGCAGCGAGCGTTCGGAGTTGGAACGCCGCGCCGCGGGGTTCCGCGCCGGCCGTTCGCGCATCGAGTTGACGGGCCGGACCGCGGTGATCGTCGATGACGGTGTCGCGACCGGCGCGACCGCTCGCGCCGCATGTCAGGTCGCCCGCGCACAGGGGGCCGCCCGGGTGGTGCTGGCGGTGCCCGTCGCGTCCCGGGCCGCGCTGCATGTGCTGCGTCGCGAGGCCGACGAGGTGGTCTGCTTGGCGCAGCCGATGTTCTTCTACGCGGTCGGCGAGTGGTACCGGCACTTCGGCCAGACCAGCGACAGCGAGGTCGTCGAGCTGCTGCGCCGCGCCGACGCGAACGAACCACACTCGCGACCGGTGCCCGCCGACGACCCGCCGTCGTGCGATGCGGACGTGCGGGTGAACGCCGGGACGATCGAGCTGGCAGGGCATCTCACCATCCCGGAGCATCCGGTCGGGTTGGTCGTATTCGCACACGGCAGCGGCAGCAGCCGGCACAGCCCCCGGAACCGTTTCGTCGCCGAGGTGCTGCAGCGAGCCGGGCTGGGCACGCTGTTGTTCGACCTGCTGACACCAGCCGAGGAGATCAACCGGGCCAACGTATTCGATATCGAGCTGCTCACCCGGCGACTGGTGCAGGTGACCGAGTGGCTCGATGGGCAGGAGCACGCGGCGGGGCTGCCGATCGGGTACTTCGGCGCCAGTACCGGTGCCGCTGCGGCCCTGTGCGCGGCTGCCGACCCGAGCGTGCACATCCGGGCCGTGGTATCCCGTAGCGGACGCCCCGACCTTGCCGGGCGCGTCGTGGCCGCGGTGAGGGCTCCGACCCTGCTGATCGTCGGAGGATGCGACTTTGCCGTGCGGGATCTGAACAACCGTGCAGCCCAAGCGATGTCGTGCGAAACCGTGGTGACCGTGGTGCCCGGCGCGACTCATCTGTTCGAGGAGCCGGGCACGTTGAGCCGAGCCGCCGAACTGGCCCGGGACTGGTTCACCACCCGCTTGCCCACCGCGGTCCCGGCCAGTCGGCACATGATCGGCTGACTTCGTCCGGACCGTCCTCTGACGGCCGGATTCTGCACGCCGGGCGGCCCGCGCTACGGGCATCGTCGCGACTGTGACGAACGGCTCTGTCGCTCGTCGTTCGGCAGGCCGAATATGGGGCTCGGGGGGCGTGAACACAACGAGCGAGAGGTCGGGTCATGCATGCGGACGTCGGAGACTGGCTGGTTGCGGAAGGACGCGCGGTAGGCGGGACGGTACGGCGCGGGTTGATCGAGGAGGTCCACGGCGCTGATGGTGAGCCGCCGTTCCTTGTGCACTGGGCCGACACCGGACATCGGGCCCTCGTATTTCCCGGCCCCGATTCCCATGTCCTGAGCGCCGATGAAGTGCGTGCCCGGGAGATGGTGACGCAGGGCCGGCTCTCCCCGGTACAGCACGAACCCATACCGGACGCGCATGCGTCGGGGACGAACTGATCATCGTGCGTCGAGGTGCCAGGTTGCCGCCCCGTCGCGTCAGGGCCATCGCCCCTGGGGGCGAAAACCCTTCCCGCGTAGGCTGATTCCTTCGCCACCTCGGTCGCGTCGTCATCGGGAACTCTGTCCGCGCGGCTCATCGGGCTGACATGCCGCCGCCGACGATCGATGCTGTGAGCGGCGCGGGCGGTACCTATGCCGGGGGCGTGTACGAGCTGTCGTCTCGAGGAGCCCGTGGTCCGGCCGGGCGGCAGGCCGAGAAGTCTTGCCGCCGAGAGACTTCCAGGAGGCGGTCCGCGGCGTTCTCGACGGTGGGCATTGCGGCGATCTCGGCGGCTACCGCCCGGGCCGAGTGGGTCAGCCTCGCCTCCGTGATCAGTGTATCGAGGTGTGCCGCAGTGATTTTGGATGCCGGGACGGACAGACCCGCACCGCGGTGCTCGACCGATTCGGAGTTCCAGCGGCGGTCTCCGGGGGCGGGGGTGGCCAGTTGCGGGATTCCCGCGTGCAGGGCGGCGAGCACCGAACCGGCGCCACCGTGGTTGACCATCGCGGTGCAGGTGGGCAGAACACGGTGCAGCGCAATCCATCCGACGGTGTGTACGTTGCGTGGCAGGTGCGACGAGCGCGCGATCGCGCGATTCGGGCGGACGATGACGATGTCCGCGTCCACCTGCGGGGCGGCGCGAAGGATGCTGCGCAACATGGCGTCCGGTCCGTCGCCGAGCATGGTGCTGCGAGTCACGATGATGCGCGGACGCACCGGTGGATCGAGGAAGAGCGGCGGGACCGGCGCGCCCGATGGCGCGTAGGGGGTGTACCGCACAGGCCGACCCGGCACGGACGCGATACTGGGCGGGGCGACCGACAACGTCTCCGCGGCACCGGACTCTTCCCGGCCGCACAGCAGTCGTAGCAGCTCCCGGCGGATCAGGGTGCCGTTGTCGAGGGCGATGTTGTGCAAGGCGGCCGGGACGCCGAGCCGGGCCGCCACGATCGCCGCCGCCGCGGCGAACGGCTCGTGGACGACCAGATCGGGTTGGAATCGTTCGGCGGCCCTGGTGAGTGGGGCGATCATCGGTCTGTTCATCACCGCGAAGACGTGGGCGCCGCCGCGCGGATCGGCCCTGCCGCTCGCCGATCGGGCCGCCAGCACAGGATGCAGGCCGAGTCCCCGCACCACGGCCCGCACATTCCCGATACCGGGCGCGACATCGACGGCATCGATGTCGCCGTCGACTGCGGCGACCGCTGCGCCGCCGCTGGCCACCAGCACGTCGTGGCCGCGATCGCGAAGGCGTTGTGCCAGCGGAATCATCGGGAACAGATGCCCGATCAACGGTGTCGCGGCGAACAAGATCCTCATGATGCTCCGTCCCGGTCGGGGCAGCCTATCGCCGGAACCGGCACGGCAAATCCGCTGTTCGATCCATTACACCGGCCATCATGCGTCACAACACCCACTGTTCGTCCGACTGGTCCGGCAGCGGCATACCCTGGTTCGGCACGATGACGCGGCGGGTCTGCCGCCGCACGCGGTCCCGCGGCTGCTGTTCGTCCGGGGAGCGTGGCGCGGATGGCGCTGTCGAGCGATGCGAACGAACGTGCTGCGGGGCTCGGAACTCACCGCAGCGGGGCGATCCAGGACCCAGTTCGTGTCGCTGCCGCGGACGCCGATCGCGCCGTAGCAGGCATCGACGAGCGCTGTCGCGGGTACGCAATCAGTGCATCCGGCCTGACCGCGTACGCGAGCCCTGGTGTCGGAGGTTCGAGCGGGGTCTATCCGGCCCGATCCCGCGGATGGCGGCCGGGCCGGGAGATCAGGTTGTTTTCGGTCGGTTCATCGGGCCTTTCGGCCCTGGAGCGAGCGTCGGCCGGGGGAGAGGCTGAGGGGGCACACGGTGAACAGGAGTCTGCGATGAGTACCGGCTTCAGCGACGAGGTGCGCCACCTGGCTTCCGCGCCCGTCGTGGTGGGGGTGGACGGCTCCGAGGCCGCGGACGCGCCGGTGGTGTGGGCGGCTGTGACAGCGGCGGATCGCGGCCGTGACCTGCGCATCGTGCACGGGATCGATCTGAAGGCACTCCGCCGGATCTTCGAACCCTACGATGCGCTGGAACCGCCCGTACTCGATGCGTTGCGGGTGCGCGGCCACGAACTGGTGAATCGATGCGCGCAAAGGGCGCGAGACGCCGCGCCGGGGCTTCGGGTCGACACCGAAGTATCCGAATCGGATGCGATCGGGCTGTTGCTGCGGTACGCCCCGACAGCGCATTTGACCGCGCTGGGTGCGTCGGGAGCCAGCGGCTTGGCCGCGCACGTGGGCTCGACGATGCTGATGGTGAGTTCACATGCGCGAGGCGTGGTCGTCGTGGTGCGGACCGATCCCGACTCGGGTGGGCGGGTGCGTTCGCAGGGACCGGTCGTGGTCGGTGTGGACTGCGCGGCGGCGGGCGAAGCGGCGCTGGGGGCGGCCTTCGAGGAAGCGGCCGAGCGGGACGCCGAACTGGTGGCGGTACATGTCTGGAACGATATGAATCTGGGGCAGTACGCCGGCGAGCCCGACATGCTGTTCCCGGTCCCGGAGGTGGAGGTGACCGAGCAGGCCCTCGTCGCCGAGAGACTGGCCGGATGGCAGGAGAAATATCCCGAGGTTCTGGTCGATCGCCGGGTGTACCCGACGGGTCCGGCGGAAACGTTGCTGGCGTGGTCCCGGTCGGCGCAGCTGCTGGTCGTCGGGAGCCGGGGCCGGGGTGCTTTGCGCAGTCTGCTGCTGGGCTCGACATCGAACGCGCTGGTGCAGCATGCGCAGTGCCCGGTGATGGTGGTGCACTCGAGTACCTCGCCCCAGCAGCGGTCCGCGGTGCGGAATTACCCATGAGCAGAAGGCGACCCGGTAGTTCTTTTCCGAGCTTTCCGTCGGCGCCGCTGCGGTGGTGGCGGCGCGGACCGGTGAACCGCAACCCGCTCATGCGGTGTTCCGACAGGATCGAAGGGCTCCTGCGGATCGCCGCCTTGATCGTGGCTGTCGCGATGATCCCGTTCGCCGCTGCCGCGGGCACCACCGAGTACACCGCGGCGGCACACCGCATTCGGGCCGAGAATTCGACGAAGGTGGCCGTCCAGGCCACCGTACTGGCGGATCCGGTGACGGTGCCCGGATTCGGCGGGACCACTGACATCCGGCGCGCTCCGGTGCGCTGGATCCGGGACGGAAGCAGCGGCCAGGCAAGCGTGGACGTCCCCCGGAACACAGTGCGCGGCAACGTGATCGAAGTATGGATCGGGCCGAGCGGCCATCCCGTTCCGCCCCCGACGCCCTCCGATATGGCGGAATTCGCCGGAATCGGTTCCGCTGTCGTGGTTCTGATGGTCGTCTGGGCCGGCGTCGCGGGGGTGCTCGGCGCCGCGCAGTGGGCACTGAATCGCCGACGAAGCGCCGCCTGGGCACACGAGTGGCGTCTGATGGCGCTGTCGCCGGGCAAGGACAACCGGTGAGGCAACCGAGGAGAACGCCATGACCACACCTGCCACCTCGTCGCAGACGTCCTCGAACCGGCCGATACTCGCGGCGGTCGACGGATCGGCCGTCTCGTATCAGGCAGCGGAGTGGGCCGCGGCAACCGCGGCGCTGCACGGATGCGAGCTGCACCTGGTGACCTCGGTGGCGCTGCCGGCGGGATACGGGCCCGGCGCGATTCTGACCGGGACCGACACCGACTGGCTGCGGATCGAGGGCGAGCGGGTGCTGGCCGAGGCGGCACGGGTCGCACGAGACGGCTCGCCGGGAGCGGTGCCGCCGATCAGCACCGAGGTGAGCTGGTCGCCGGTCATTCCGGATCTGATCGAGCGGTCGCGGGGTTTGCGGATGCTGGTGCTGGGGAATCACGGCGCGAACGCTCTGCAGCGGGGGCTCCTGGGATCGGTCACCACCGCGATGCTGCAGCACGCCCGGTGCCCGGTGGCGGTGCTGCACTATCGGCAGGCGGGTGATCCGCTCGATGCGGGAAAGCCGGTGGTGGTCGGTGTCGACGGAAGCGCCGAGAGTATGCCGGCGGTGGCGGTGGCGTTCGAGGAGGCGTCGTTGCGCAAGGTCGGTCTTATCGCTGTGCACGCGTGGAGTGATGTCTCGCTGGCACATCCGCTGTCGGTGGATGTGGCGGAGGCGATGCACGAGACGGAGAACTCGGTGCTGGCCGAGAGTACGGCAGGGTGGTCGGAGCGGTATCCGGATGTTTCGGTACAGCGAATCCTGGTGCGGGACCGGCCTGTTCGCGCGCTGTTGGAGCGGTCCGAATCGGCACAGCTGGTGGTCGTGGGCAGTCACGGCCGGGGCGGGTTCGCCGGAATGTTGTTGGGCGCGACCAGCAATGCGCTGGTGCACTCTGTGCAATGCCCGATCGTCGTCGCCCGCAAGCGCGACTGAATCACGCCGGAACGGTCCGTCCCTGTGCGGGCCCGTATCGGACTTCGAAGGTCTCCGACAGCGGCCTGCGGGGTGGCATGCGAGTGCTCATCGCTCGCGCCTACGGATGGACGACCATGACCGGACTTCGTGCATGTTGCACGAGCGAGTTGACCGTCGAACCCACCAGCATTCCGGTGAATCCGCCGCGGCCGACGCTTCCAACGACTACCAGTTGCGCTGATTCCGACCACTGCAGCAGATGCTCGGCGGGGTCGAAGGCGTACGAGATTCCGCGGACGCGGACCTCGGGGAATTTCTCGCGCCACCCGGCGATCCGCTCGGCCAGGATGGCGCTCTCGGCCTCGCCCGGATCGCCGTCCAACCGCACGGTGTCGTATCCGGCGTAGCGACCGAAGTTGTGGTCGTTCCACACGTGCACCGCGACCAGTTCGGCATCGCGCAGAGCCGCTTCGGCGAAGGCGGCCTCGATCGCCGGGTCGCAGCTCGGGCCGCCATCGACGCCGACCACGACCGGTCCGGACATGTGGACGGTCTCCTCGCCCCCCGGATCGGTCCGGACCACGACGACCATCCCGTGGGCGTGTGCGACGACCGAGAGCAGCGTCGAGCCCAGATGGGCGAGGGTTCCCGCCGATCCGGTCGCGCCGACCACGACGGTGAACGCGTCGGTGCTGTGGTCGACGAGCAGGGCGGCCGCGTTGTCGGTGACGATTTCGGTGCTCACCGATACCGCGGGCGTCACGGCGTGAACCACCTGTTCGGCGTGGGCCATGAGCTGTTCGCCGCGGGTACGGGCGGCGTCGACCACCGACATGCTTCCCACCGAATAGGCGCCGCCCGGCCAGGTGGTGCCGGTGAGATTCATTCCGTGCAGGATGTGCAACTCGCGCCGATGAGCATCGGCGTACTGCGCGGCCCACCGCAGTGCGGCATCGGATCCGGGCGACCCGTCGACGCCGACGACCACCTTCGCCGACACCAGCCGGTGGTGGCCCTGCTCACCCGGTTCTCCTCTGGTGCGCCTTGTGAACAAGCCCGTCATCGCGCTCTCCCGAATTCTCCGGCGAAACGTCTCGGTCCTCATCGTGCGAGCTGCGAACCGGTCTCGGCACTGCCGAAGGTCACCGGATCGACGGGCCGTCGGGCCTCGTCGTCGGCACGGGAAGGAGCCGGTCGACAAGTACCCTCCGATGGCCTCGCGTGCGGTGACCTTCGGCAGTCTCTACGGCGCCGCCGAAGCGGAAAGCTGATGCTGGGTGGACACAGTTCGGGCTGCGCGGACGGACCCTTCCGGAAGGACTCGGATCATGACCGAATTCAGTGGTCGAAGCGCGATCGTCACCGGCGGCGCCCGCGGGATCGGCGCAGCCGTGGCCACGGCACTGGCGAAGGAACAATTCGGGGTGGTGGTCGCGGACCTGCTCGAGCGCGACGGCAGCGCGACGGCACGATCACTCGGCGGGAACGCGGCTTTCCGGCGTCTGGATGTCATCGAGGAAGCCGACTGGCGATCGGTACTCGATGACGCCGAAGAGCTCTTCGGTCCGGTCGCGGTGCTGGTGAACAACGCGGGAATCATCGACTTCGGCGGCGTCGACACCGAGACCCCGGTGGCCTTCCGCCATGTCGTGGGCGTCAATCTGTACGGCCCCTGGCTGGGCATGCACCTTGCCGCGCCTCGCATGCGCGAGAACGGGGGCGGGGTGATCGTGAACATCTCCTCCACCGCGGGGCTGGTCGGTTACGCCGGGCTGGGCGCGTACGTGGCCAGCAAATGGGGGCTGCGGGGGCTGACCAAGACCGCCGCGCTCGAGTTC
>CBJNFW010000018.1:0-52538 GCA_966435935.1 uncultured Nocardia sp. | reverse complement strand
GCCACACCTCGTCGAGCAACACCGGCTGCCGCGGATAGGTCATGCAGAAATTCGCGATCGGCGGGTCCAGGAACAGCACCTCGTCCAGGGCGTCGCGGGTGGACAGGCTGCCGCCGAGCAGGCTGCCCGCGAAGCGGTCGTTGGTCAGGATCAGCAGCAGCGTATTGGCGATGAGGTTGTGCACCGGCTCGACACCCGCGGCGTAGAGCGTGACGAGTTGCTCGATGACCTCCTGATCGTCGAACCCGGCCGGATGGTGCACCAATCGGGTGGTCACATCGTCGCCGGGCCGCGCGCGTTTACCGGCGACGAGTTCGCTCAGCGCGTCGGTGAGCATCATGTTCCCGGCCGCGGCATCGGCTCCCTCGAAGAGGGTGATCACACCGGTGCTGACCCGCTGCCCGATCTCGGCCGAACAGCCGAGCATCGCGTTGACGACCTGAAAGGCAAGCGGCCGTGCGTAATCGGCGATCAGGTCGGCCGAGCCGGTCTCGCAGAACCGCGCGATCAGCGGCACCGCGATCCGTTCGACAACGGCGTGCAGCCCGTGCAGGTCGACCGCCGAGAGGGCCGCGACGTTGGCCTCCCGATAGCGCCGGTGCTCCTCACCCGAATTGCGTATCGCGTTCGGCCGCCAGGCCAGCATCGGTTTCACCGGGCACTCGTCCGGGACGTCCTGCTCCCACGACCGCGGGTCGACCGGGAAATGCGCAGGATCGTGCAGCACCCGCACGGCCGTGCGGTAGTCGATCACCAGGGTCGCTGGAACTCCCGGCGACAACTCGACCGGAACCAGCGATCCGTAGCGTTCGCGCATGTCCCGGTAGCACTCGTGCGGCATGGCGGCGAATTCCGGGCTGTACAGAGCGATGCGATCACTGTCGGCATAGGTGGGCGGATGGATCATTCGGTCCTCCCCGGCGCATCACGGGCCTGAAAGTTCGTCACAGCCAGGACAGATGCCTTCCCACGGTGTGATCGGTGCCATAATTCGACTTCAGGTTATGAGAGTGTCCGCGCCCGTTCGACCGGGTGCGCGCATGGAATGCACGCACACGCGCAAGCCGCTGGAGAGTTGTCCCGTGAGAGATCGCGAGCCGTATCGCGTCGAGGAGGTCGACACCGCCGCGGTCTCGGCCGGTGAGTCCGCGGATTTCTGGGCCGAGCACATCTGCCGGAATCAGGGCACGCTCCAGTTCCGGTTCGCCGATGCCCCGACGTTCCACGGCACCACCAGGGCCCAGCACTACGCGGGCTACCAGCTGATCGGCTTCCGGTCCGATGGCATCACCTACGCCCGCACGCCGGCGGATGTTCGCCGGGATGACGACGCGAGCCTGCGGGTAGTCGTTCCGACCAGCGGCGCTATGCGGTTCCGGCAGGACGACCACGCAGTTCAGGTGGCGCCGGGACAGTGCGCGGTGGTCACCAAGGCGCGACCGTTCGACTTCGCGCAGGCGCAGCGCGCACAAGGGTGGGTGATGAACATACCCGCCGGTTCGCTCCCGCTCGCGGCCGGTGCCGGACCCGCGGTGCTCGATTTGAGGCAGGGGGTGGGGGCGGTCGCCTTCGGCATGATCAGCGAACTCAGCGAGCAGCGCGCGGTCGTCGATGGGGTCAGCTTCGCCACGACGTACGACATGGCGATCGAACTGCTGAAACTGTGCCTGCGGTCCGGCAGGGAGTCGTCCACCACGCTGGACGCGGTGGACGCCGCCGTCCGTGACTACGTCCGCCGGAACGCCACGAACCCCGAACTCACACCGGCGGCCATCGCGCACCACCTCGGCTGGTCCATGCGACAGGTCCAACTCGCACTGCAGCACACCGGTACGACACCGAGCCGATTGATCCGCACCGAGCGGTTGGGTCACGCCCGTCGCCTGCTTCGGGAGAACTCCCCCGACCGCACCGTGGCGCATATCGCCCACGCCAGCGGTTTTCGCTCGCTCAGTGCCTTCGGCGCCGCGTTCAAGGCGCAGTTCGGGTTGACGCCGCAGCAAGCGCGCGACCACTGAAGCCACCCCGGCCGGTCGACAGTCTTCCGGCCCGCCCGGGCCATCGGCCGCGCCCGCAACGCCCCGGCCTCACCGTCGTCGGCGTGGTCACGAATCTTGGCGGCCCCCAACAACAATGACGCCGTCGCGGCCAACCGAACGCCGGGACCGGCCGCGCCGGCGACCGTGGCCTTACGCATCCCGCGCAACGGGCACGGCCCCGCCGCCGCACGCGCGGCCCACTCCGGCCGCTGCGCCTCGGTCAGAATGCTCAGCACGATCGCCTCGGTATTGGTTGCGGCGCGCGCCATCCGGCTGTGCCCGTCCCGCAGGCCGAGACCCAGCCCGCACATCTGCGTAACGAATTCCCCTGCGCCGATACCGATTTCGCCTCCCCGTGCGCACAGGGCCGCAAGAGTCCGAACAAGCCCGCCCCCTCGATCGAGCCGCCGCCGAAGCGCCGCGGTTGTGCTGCTACAAATTCGGAGACGGCCTGTCAGGCTTCGTCCCGCGTCGCAGCCGTGACCACCGGCCGCTGAACGCTATTCGGACTTCTTCCTACCCGCCAGACCGCGCCAGGCCAGGTCGTCGAGCAGGTTGACGGCCTCGGCGACTGCTACTTCCCCGCTGGCGATGCGGTCGGCGATGGCCTCGCCCGCGCCGATCACCGCCACCGAGACGATGTCGAAATTCGTTCCCGGCTCGGCGTATTTGGCGCTGGATTCCAGGAGTTTGGCGGTCAGTTCGATGACGCGCTCGCGGCTGTTGGCGATCTCCGAGGCGAAGGGTTGCTGTCCCAGTGCCTGGCGGTAGAGCACCTGCCAGGACAGGCGGTGGTTGTCCACGTAGGACAGGAATGCCTCGAGGCCCGCGCGGAGCTGTTCGTGCGGGGTCAGCTGAGGGTTGCCCGCGACGGCGACGGCCTCGATGAAACGCATGCTCTCGCGAGCGATACAGGCGCGGAACAGCTCGTCCTTGGACCCGTAGTACAAATAGAGCATCGGCTTGGATATCTTGGCTTCGGCGGCGATGGCATCCATGGACGTGTCGTGATAACCCTTGCGGGAGAACACCTCGACGGCGGCGTCCAGCATCTGCTGTTCACGAACCGCCCGGGGGAGCCGTTTCGTACCGCCCGCCATTCACACTCCTAGGCCATGATGAAAGCCCTATCTTACTCCTAGGTAAGTTCTGCGAACCGTCCATTGCCGGAAAGTCGCCCGCGCCGCCGCCGGAGCGCGCAGCTCACGGGCTCGCCGACCGGAACGCTGTCGCATTCGGGCCATCGTGATCAGCAGTGCGGCGTGATCCCCTTGAACTTGGCCATCCGCAGCACCGAGGCGTCCACCTGGGCCATCGGCAGGCGACCCGAGTTCACCTCCTGCTCGAGCTTGTCGAGCACCTGGGGAACGGCCGTGCTGGTCGTCCACAGCGCGTTGTCGGCACCGGCCTCGAGCGCCGCGGCGACCGCCTCCTCGATATTCATCCGGGCGCTGATCGCGGCCATTCCGCCGAGGTCGTCGGTGAAGATCGGGCCGTCGAACGGCGCGGCGCCGTAGCCGGTGCCGTGCCGCAGCAGGGCCATCGCCTGCGGGCTGATACTGGCCGGAACGTTCGGCGTGGTGAGCCCGGGAACGTCCAGGTGGCCGACCATGACCGCCGCCCCGGAACCGATCAGATTGCGGAACGGCACCAGATCGTTGTTCTGCAACTGGGCCAGCGGCGGCGTGTGCACCGCGCCGGTGTGCGAATCGCCCGAACCGTGGCCGTGCCCGGGGAAATGCTTCATGACCGCGCCCAGGCCCGCGTCGTGCATGGCCCGGATGAACGCCCCCGCGAAATCGGTCACGACGTTCGGGTCGTCGGAGAACGAACGATCGCCGATGACCGAATCGGCCGCTTGGTCGCTGACGTCGGCGTCCGGTGCGAGATCCGCGGTGATGCCCAGATCCCTCATCGCCTTCCCGCGGGCCAGGCTCTGGTTGTAGAACGCGTCCGAGGTCATCGTCTGCGCGACGGTCCGGGCCGGGGGAACCGCGCCGATCAGGTTCTTCAGCCGCGAGACCCGGCCGCCCTCCTCATCGATGGTGACCAGCAGCGGCACCTTCGCCGCCGCCTTGACCTGATCGATCTGATGATCGGCGAGCAGCGCCTGATCGGTCCAGCTGCCGATGAAGATCCCGCCGACCTGATCGGTGCGCACCACGTTCGTCGCGTCCGCGGTCCCGGTCACCCCGACGGTCAGCAACTGCGCGAGCTTCTGGCGCGTGCTGAACTGCGCGAGATAGTTCGCATTGCAGTCCTGCTGGCTCTTGGTCGTCGTCGTGGCGGGTGTGGTCCCGCGGGCAGCGGTGGGGGAAGGCGACGGCGACGGTGACGGCGACGAAGTCGGGGATCCGCTCGAACACGCGGTCAAACCGACGGCCATCACAGCGAGCACGATCCCGCGAACGTTGCGCATGGAGTTCGACGGTAGCCGGTTCGCCGCATCCGGCCAAGACGGGCACGGCGCATGTCGCGAACATGCCGTCCGTGGCGTTCCCGCAGGAAGAAGGGCAGCAGCCGGTCGGCAACAGCACCGGAGGCCGGACAGCGGTATTCGGCCGCCCGACCCCCGGGCGCGGATGCGTTCCGGATATCCGCCAACGCCCAGACGAAAGCACTGCCCCGCACCGAACGACGGTGCGGGGCAGCGGGTTTCGATGAGATTACTTCGCCGGAAGCTCGTTGTGGCCGCCGAAGCCCTTGCGCATGGCCGAGAGCACCTTGTCCGCGTACAGCGCCTCGCCGCGCGAGGAGAACCGGGCGAACAGGGCCGCGGACAGCACAGGTGCCGGAACGCCCTCGTCGATGGCCGCGGAGATGGTCCAGCGGCCCTCGCCGGAATCGGACACCCGGCCGCCGAAGGAGGACAGCTCGGGATCCTGCAGCAGCTGCTGCGCGGTCAGGTCCAGCAGCCAGGACGCGACGACCGAACCGCGCCGCCACAGCTCGGTGACCTCCGGGACGTCGATGTCGTACCGGTAGTACTCCGGGTTGTCCATCGGAGTCTCCTCCGCGGAGTGCGTGGCCTCGAGCTGCGCGCCGATGTTCGCCTTGTGCAGAATGTTCATTCCCTCCGCGTACGCGGCCATGGCGCCGTATTCGATGCCGTTGTGCACCATCTTCACGAAGTGACCCGCGCCGGCGGGTCCGCAGTGCAGGTAGCCCTGTTCGGAGCGCGAGGGCTCACCGGTGCGTCCGGGGGTGCGCGGGGCGGCGTCCACGCCGGGCGCGATCGAACGCAGCAGCGGTTCGATGTGCGCGACCTGTTCGGCCTCGCCGCCGATCATCAGGCAGTAGCCGCGCTCGAGGCCCCACACGCCACCCGAGGTGCCGATGTCCAGATAGTGGATGCCCTTCGGTGCCAGCGCCTGCGACCGCTTGATGTCCTCGTGGTACCGGCTGTTACCGCCGTCGATAATGATGTCGCCCGGATCCAGCAGTTCGGCGACCTCATCGATGACCGCGCCGGTTGCACCCGCCGGGATCATCACCCACACGACGCGCGGACGCTCGAGCTGCTCGACGAAGGACTTGTAATCCGTGGCGCCGGTGAACTTGTCGCCCAGCTCGTCGACGAATTCCTTGATCTGACTCTCGCGACGGGCGTAGCCGACCGCGGTGTGCCCGTCCTTGACGATCCGGCGCACGATATTCGCGCCCATCCGGCCGAGACCGATCATTCCCAGCTGCATACATTCTCCTCGAGTCGTCTCCGAGCTCCGGCGGGTCCGAGCTCTCTCACGGCGGCGCACTCGGCGAACCCGTCACTTCCACGCCGCAGCCTTCTCGATTGTCCACTCTGTCAGGTCCGGAAAATTTCTGAGGTCCGTACCGGGGCGGTGTAACACTCCCGCGTGGGGCGCGATACACAGATCGGCTCCGTGCAGTTGCCAGACCCCCGACCCGGCAACCGCACGGAGCTCTCTGTATTTTTGGTCTCCGCTTCGCTCCGACGGAAAACCCGCCGGAGCGAAGCGGAGGCAGACTATAACTGCGAGCGCATCAGGACGACGTTGTACTGGCTGTGGATGCCCAGGGCGAAGTACAGGGCGTCGCCGGTTTGGTACGGGTAGAGCATGGGGGCGTAGGCGGTCGACAGGTTGCGTACGTCGACCAGTGTGCGGGGCGGGCCCCACGGACCCTCCGGGTTCGGCGCGGTCCGCATCACCACCGAGTTGAACGGGTCGGTGGTGAGCATGACGAACTGCTGCAGGTATTCGTTCCACATCACCGACAGTTCGCCGACGCCGCCGACGATCGGTTTGGCCGCCATCGGGTCCTTCGGCTTCCAGGTCTTGCCGTCCCAGAACTCGTAGGCGTCGTTGTTGGCGATATCGCCTTCCCGGACCCGGGAGATGAACCCCGGGTTGTTGCGGCCGGAGGGCGTGCCGTACTCGTACAGATAGCCGTTGGCCTTCAGGAAGGCGTTCTGCTGGAAGTTGACCCACGGGCCGTCCGCCGCGCGGCGGGTCGTGGGCAGCTGAGCCCAGGTCTGCCCGTCGTCACCGGAGGCGGCCAGGGTGGAGAAGTTGGTGTGCCACTTCCCGTCCGCGCCCCAGTCGTGCACCGACATCATCCGCATGAACTGCACGCCGTTGACCGAGATGCCCGCGGTCGGGATGAAGCTGATCTCGATACCGGGGATCTTCGGGCTGGGCAGCGGGTTGTCGACGAAGCTCGTGTAGTGGATGCCGTGCGACGGGCCGGCTCCGGCGGGGCTGCGGTACAGCACGTTGGACCGCCAGGCCCACACGCTTCCGGCCAGCAGATTCGGCACGCCGAATCCGGCGGTGTCGCCGTAGGCGCTGATCATGTGCCCGCGCCCGTCGTCCCACATGATGCCCAGATCGGTGCCGAGCACGTTCTGCTGGTCGGTGTGGTTCGGGCTGGCCATTCCCGTCAGCTGGAAGATCGCCTTCGCCGGGCCGGGTAGGTTGGGCAGGCCGGTGCTGCCGTTCAGGACCGGGAAGGGATTGATGTTGTTGGGGTCGGCTCCGGCCGGAGCAGCCCCGACCGCGATTATCGCGACCGCCGCACACGTTCCCGCTAATGCGGACAGTCGTTTCATAAGTCTGTTCCCTTCCATCAGTCGCGCCGAGGGTATTGTGCCGGGTTTGCGCCGCGGATGTGCGACTTGCGCCACGCAACATCGATCACATCGCCCGGCGTCGACCGTTACGTGATCGTTATGTTCCGGTCTCCGGCCCGCCACGGACCGCATCGTCGCCGCACCGCAACGACCGATAGCGGACGATGCTTCGGATGTGATCGAGGCGGAATATAGCAAACGCCCCGCGATCGGAGCCGAGTCCGATCGCGGGGCGTTGCGGCTGTTCGGGACGCGAGATCAGAAGGCTGCTTCGTCCAGCTCCATGATGTCGTTGTCCAGGTTGGACAGGACCGCGCGGGTCGCGGTCAGCTCGGGCAGCACGTTCCGGGCGAAGAACTGCGCGGTCGCGATCTTGCCCCGGTAGAAGGCCTCGTCCGAACCGTTGTCCAGCGCCTGGATGGCGATCTCGGCCTGCGCGAGCAACTGCCAGCCGACCAGCAGGTCGCCGACGGCGAGCAGGAAGCGGACCGAACCCAGCCCGACCTTGTACAGCTCGGTGGCGTCCTCCTGAGCGCCCATCAGATGTCCGGTCAGGGTCGCGGCCATGGCCTGCACATCCTCGAGCGCGGTCGCCAGCAGCTTGCGCTCGGCCTTGAGCCGCCCGTTGCCGCCCTCGCGCTCCAGGAACTTGCTGACCTGGCCGGCCACGTGCGCCAGCGCCACGCCGCGGTCGCGGGCGATCTTGCGGAAGAAGAAGTCCTGCGCCTGGATCGCGGTGGTGCCCTCGTACAACGAGTCGATCTTCGCGTCGCGGATGTACTGCTCGATCGGGTAGTCCTGCAGGAAGCCCGAACCGCCGAAGGTCTGCAGCGAATCGGTCAGGTACTGGTAGGCCCGCTCGGAGCCCACACCCTTGACGATCGGCAGCAGCAGGTCGTTGACCCGGGCGGCCAGATCGGCGTCCGCGCCGGAGACCAGCTCGGCGATATCGGCGTTCTGGTGCGCGGCGGTGTAGAGGTAGACCGCGCGCAGACCCTCGGCGTACGCCTTCTGCATCATCAGCGAGCGGCGCACGTCGGGGTGGTGCGTGATGGTGACGCGCGGGGCGGCCTTGTCGGTCATCTGGGTCAGGTCCGCGCCCTGCACGCGGGTCTTGGCGTACTCCAGCGCGTTCAGGTAACCGGTCGACAGCGTGGCGATCGCCTTGGTGCCCACCATCATTCGCGCGTTCTCGATGACGTCGAACATCTGCGCGATGCCGTTGTGCACCTCGCCGACGAGCCAGCCCTTGGCCGGAATGCCGTGGCCGCCGAAGGTGACCTCACAGGTGGCCGAGACCTTCAAGCCCATCTTGTGCTCGACGCCGGTGACGAAGACGCCGTTGCGCTCGCCCAGCTCACCGGTCTCGTGGTCGAAGTGGAACTTCGGCACGAAGAACAGCGACAGGCCCTTGGTGCCCGGGCCCGCGCCCTCGGGACGCGCCAGCACCAGGTGCACGGTGTTCTCGAACAGGTCGTCGGCATCACCGGAGGTGATGAAGCGCTTGACGCCCTCGATGTGCCAGGAGCCGTCCTCCTGCTTGATCGCCTTGGTCCGGCCCGCGCCCACGTCGGAACCGGCGTCGGGCTCGGTGAGCACCATGGTGGCGCCCCAGTCGCGGTCGACCGCGATCTTGGCCCACTTCTTCTGCTCTTCGGTGCCGTTGTTCCAGAAGATCGCGTTGAAGCCGGGGCCTGCGGCGTACATGTACGCGGCGGGCTGTGCGCCGAGGATCAGCTCGCTGATCGCCCAGTGCACGGTGCGCGGCACGGCGAGGCCGCCGAGTTCCTCGGGCAGGCCGAGCTTCTCCCAGCCGCCCTCCTGCATCGCGCGGAAGGACTTCTTGAACGATTCGGGGATCGAGACGCTGTGCGTCTCGGGGTCGAAGACCGGCGGGTTGCGGTCGGCATCGGCGAACGATTCACCCAGCGGGCCCTCGGCCAGCCGGCGTACCTCGCGCAGCATCTCCTTGACGGTGTCGGTGTCCAGGTCGCCGTACGCGCCGCTGTCGAGAATCGAACCGAGGCCGAGCACCTCGAAGAGGTTGAACTCCAGGTCGCGGACGTTGCTCTTGTAGTGACCCATCTGTCTACTCACTCTCCATCGAGTTTGGTGCGGTCGGACGTTGCCCGTTCCCGCCCGCGGTCTCCGCCGGGTGGCCGCCGGACTTCACCGTCGACTACTCGCGGGTAACTTACAGCGTATATTACCCGCGGGTAATCCGCCGTCAAACAGCTGACCGGGCAGTGTGATGCGATGAACAACCGCTGCTGAGGTCGGGTGCGGCCGATATCGGCAGCGGCGCGGTGGTCGCGGTGGTCGGCAAGGCGCTCCCGGCGGTCGCGAATCGTCTCGCGCTGCGCGGGGAGGGCCGGGTGGCCTGCGGCGATGGCCGGGTTCGCCGGCGTGTGCCGCGGGGCGCACCGGGGACGGGCGGCGGAACCGCGGCACGGTTGTGTCGCGGCGGTCCGCGCGTCGTGCGCGGACGTGGTTCGCCGCCGACCGCGTTGCGGGCCGGGTGCGGCGCCGCCGGCCCAGCGGGTTGAACAGCGCGAAAGGCGATTACTGTCCATGGTGGGGACAGCCGGTGCAGGCGGCCGACAGCGGTCGAGGTGAGAGAGGCGGCGGTCGTGCGGATCGAGACCAGTGCGGGACCCGCGGAGGTCGAACTCGACAAGCCGCGGGCGGCGAAATTCCTGCTGCTGTTGACGCACGGGTCCGGCGGCGGGGTGGATGCGAAGGATCTGCTCGCCGTGCGGGATCTCGCGGTGGAGCTGGGCGGGGCGGTCGCCCGGGTGGTGCAGCCCTACCGGGCGGCGGGGCGGCGGGCTCCGGGATCGGTGACGACGCAGGATGCGGCCTGGACGGAAATCGTTGCGGCACTTCGCAAGAAGGTGCGGTCGGTGCCGTTGATCCAGGGCGGGCGCAGCAACGGCGCCCGGGTGGTGTGCCGGACCGCCGTCGATGTGGGTGCGAAAGGCATTGTGGCCCTGTCTTTTCCGCTGCATCCGCCGGGTAAGCCGGAGAAGACGCGGCGCGAGGAGTTGCTGACCGCATCGCGGGCGGTCGACGTCGTGGTGGTCAACGGTGCGCGCGACCCGTTCGGAATACCGGATCCGGCCGATGCCGCCGAGGTGACAGTCGTTCCGGGACAACCGCATTCGTTCCGCAGCGGATTCGACGTCATCGTCGGCGCGGTGGAACCGTGGCTGCGCCGGTGGGCCGGCCCGGACTGAGCGGTCTCAGTCGGCCGCGGCCTGCTCCGCCAGATCGGGGACGATCTTCGTCGCCACGACCAGCGCGTCGATCGCATCGCGGTCCTCGGTCTCGCGCAGGACCCGGTCGGCGATCCGGATGCGGATATCGGGGACCCCGGCCAGATCGGTCACCACGTCGTCGGGGGTGAACAGGATCGACCGATCCTGCGGTCCGCCGAACCCGTCGGTGATGTTCGTGGTGTCGTGGCCGAGTACCAGCAGCGTGCCACCGGGCGAGAGCAGTTCGGCGGCGCGGGTCAGCGTCGTGCGGCGCTGCCGCGCGGGCAGGTGCAGGAAGACGCTCAGCACCAGTTCGAACGGCCCGGTGATCCCGGCGGCGTCGAGATCGGTGACGTCGGCGCACTGCCAGTCGATCCGCCCGCGCACCGAGCGCGACAACCGCGACGCCACCGTCCGGCCCTTATCGATCCCGACCTGCGAGAAATCCACCGCCCGGACCTGCCACCCGTGCGTGGCCAGCCACAGCGTGTTGCGGCCTTCCCCGCACGCCAGATCCAGCGCGCGGGGAAGCTCCGGTACCGGCTCACCGGGCGTGTCGGGCTGCAGCACCACCCGCCGCTCGAGCCCGTACACGTGCTCGACCACGGTCGCGTTCGGCGGTGCGCCCCACACCAACTCGCTCTGGGTGTACCGGGCATCCCATTCGGCCGCGTCCATGGTTGTAATCTTCCGGCCTCGGCTTCGCCCGGGTGCGGCCGGGCCCCGGGAACGATCGATAGCAGGCAGGTGCCACGGGCACCCGAGTGCCGCCCGTCCCGGGCAACGCCGGTTCCGAGGCCGGGACCCGTCCCGGGCCTGGACGAACCGGAGTCCCAGGGGCGAAGCGGGGCAGCGGAGGGAAGGACCGGGGCCGACAGGCCCCCGGCCCGCCACGGCGGAGCGGAGGCCGCGTTACAGCGTGGTGTGCATCAGGACGACGTTGTACTGGCTGTGGACCGTGGTGAGGAAATACAGGTCACGGCCGGTTTGGTACGGGAAGATCGACGGCGCGTAGGCGGTCGGCAATTCCCGGGTGTCGATCAGGACCTCCGGTGCGCTCCAGGGGCCCTGCGGGGAGGAGGACCGGCGCATGACCACCGAGTTGAACGGATCGGTGGTCAGCATCAGATATTGCCCGAGGTATTGGTTCCACACCACCGACAGCTCGCCCACCCCGCCGGCGATGGGTGCGGCGGCATTCACGTCGCCGCGGCGCCAGCGGCCGCCGTCCCAGTATTCGTACGCGCCGAGATTCTGAATATCCTGCTCGCGCACCCGGGCCACATACGCGGGGTGGTTGCGTCCGGACTGCGTGCCGTACTCGTACACGTAGCCGCCGGATTTGGTGAACGCGTTCATCTGGAATTTGGTGTTCGCACCGGAGTTGGGCCGCCGGGTGAGCGCGAGGTCCGCCCACGTCTCGCCATTGTCGGCCGATGCGGCCAGGCCCGAGTAATTGGTCGTCCACTGCCCGACGTTGTCCCAGCTGCGCACCGACATCAGGCTCATGTACTGGACGCCGCCGACCTCGATGCCCGCGGTCGGAATCCGGCTTATCTCGATGAACGGGATCTTCGGGCTCGGTATCAGGTCCCGCGCCTGACCGAACATGTCGCGCACCACGCTGTCGAAATAGATGCCGTTGGCCGGATTGCGGGTGTGGCTGCGAAGCAGGATATTGCTGCGCCAGGCCCAGGTGCTGCCGGCCAGCAGATTCGGCAGCCCCAGTCCGGCCGAATCGCCGAACGCGGTGAGCATCTGGCCTTTGCCGTTGTCCCACATGATCCCCAGATCGGTGCCGAGGACGTTGTAGTTCTGGGTGTTGTTCGGACTCATCATGCCGGTCACCTGGAAGATCGCGCGGCTGCGACCGTCCAGGTGCGGCAGTCCGGCGGTGCCGTTCAATACCGGAATGGGGTTGATGGCGTTGGGATTCGCGTCGGCGGGCGCGGTCATGGTCAGCATCACCACTGAACCCGCGGCTATCGCGGACAGCAGGATCGAAACTGCTCTGGACAACGT
Organism: uncultured Nocardia sp.; assembly: GCA_966435935.1. Lineage (GTDB taxonomy): Bacteria > Actinomycetota > Actinomycetes > Mycobacteriales > Mycobacteriaceae > Nocardia. Next base: position 40,128 of record CBJNFW010000018.1, on the reverse strand, counting down.
AGTCGGCCTTCCCGAGTCGTGTCGAGAAACGGGCGGCCGATACCGGTGGAGACTCAGGGCGGCCACACACGATCGTCGACTGGCTGGCAAAATGTGAAATACAAGCTGCGCACACATTCGGCACGGGTTTAGCTGCCCCGGTGACGGGGGTACCGCAGATATCGATCGGTGTGAATTACCACCGCTTTCGTAGCGTACAGCCGGTAGGCAGATTACCTGCGAAAACGGGCTCGGCGAAGTATCAGAGGCAGCTGAGTCGCGCGTTCGATGCCGAATGCGCGCCGCGCCGACGAATGCCAGGTCCGGTCGAACAATTGTTTGGCGGCGGCCACGGCGTGCGGTGGGCGTTCCGCGATCCGCCCGGCCAGCTGCCGTGCGGACGCGATCGGATCCTCGCTGATCTCGGTGATCAGCCCGATGCGCGCGGCGTGTGCCGCATCGATCCGGTCCGCGGTCATGGTCAGCAGCAGCGCTTCGTCCAGGCCGATCAGCCGCGACAATGTCGCCGCGCCGGTCATATCCGGAATCAGGCCGTGCCGCACTTCCATCACCGAGAAATCCGAATCCGGTGTGGCGAAACGAAAATCGGCCGCCAATGCGAGCTGTAGCGCACCGCCGTAACAATGTCCGTGCACCGCGGCGATCACCGGCTGCGGCAGTCGCCGCCACGCCCAGCAGGCTTCCTGGAAGGAATTGGTGCCGCGCAACGGATTCGGCACGAAATTGCGCACGACGCCCAGTGGATCGCGCATCGTCCCGGCGATGTCCAGGCCGCTGGAGAAACTCGGACCGTTACCGCGCAGAATCACCGCGCGAATATCTCTGCGGCCCTCGATAATTCGCGCTGTCCGGATGAGTTCGCGCATCATCTCGATGGTGAGGCCGTTGTGTTTGCCGGGCCGGTCCAACGCGACGTCGGCGAGGTTCCCGTCGACGCTCAGCGCCACCGTGCTCATCGGCCCGCCGCGGCGAGCTGTTCGAGGATGACCTGTGCGCAGCGCTCGGGATCGTCGTAGAACGGGGTGTGCCCGCTGCCGGGCAGGGTGAGGTGCCGCGCCTCGGGCAGACGTACGCGCGCGCGGCGGCTCTGCGTGGCGTAGGTGAGCAGCACGTCGCGGTCGCCCCAGGCGACGGTGACCGGAATGCGGGCCAGCCGCCCGGAGTCCTGCAGGCGAGCGTGGTCGAAAGAAGCCAGAGCGGGTGCGAATCCGGGAGATTCGATCGCGCCCAGTGCGGTGGCGAGCGCGACGTCGCCGCTCACCGCCCATGCCTTGCCGAAGACCAGGCTCAGGAACGCGGTGCGGCCGGCGGGCGCGCCCAGGATCGCCGGCAGCGCGGGCCGCAGCAATCGGCCGAGCGTCGCGGACCGGCCGAGCGACTGCTGACACCAGACCCGTCCGGCGGTGGCCCAGAAGCCGATCGGCGAGAAGGCGGTCACCGAGCGGGCCAGCCCGCGTGCGGCCAGGTTCAGCACGATCAGCCCGCCCATCGAGTTGCCCGCCAGATGCGGTGTGGCCAGGCCGTTCTCGGTGAGGAAGGCGGCCAGCGCGTCGGTGAGCATGTCGACGGTGGTGTGCTCCAGGGGTGCGGATTCGCCGAATCCGGGCAGGTCCACGGCGTAGACCTCGAACGATCGCGACAGCCGGTCGAGCACCGGCTCCCATACCTGCCAGCGGCTGCCGACGCCGTGGACCAGGACCAGGGGCTCCCCGCTGCCGACGCGGTGGTGATTCAGCACGGGCACAGGGTAGCAACGGTTGGCGTCACGCCAACAGGGTTCGTTTCGGGGCGATTCGGCGGTACGATGAATGGTATGGCTACCCGTAAGGTGACGTTGTCACTCGATGCGGCGGCCTGGTCGTTCGCCGAGCAGGCCGCCCAGCGTGCGGGCATGTCCCCGTCCGCGTGGATATCTCGCGCCGCCCGGCGCGAGGCGGTGCGCACCGGCTGTGGTCCGGTGCCCGATCCGGCCGCCGCCGCGGCCGCCGACGAGGCGGAACTCGCGGCCGCCGAGGAGTTGATGCGTGCGCAGGGGTGAACTGTGGAGCTACAACCCGCACGGTTTGCCTCGACGTCGCAACGTCGTGCTGATCTCGAGTGACGGCATCAACGAGTCGCCGCGCCCCTGGCTGATCGCCGCCGAACTGCTCGACGAGGATCCGCAGGACATCCTGGCCGTGTCGATTCCCGGCCACGGCTGGGTGCACGCGGGCAATCTGGGCCGCATCTATCGAGGCTGGCTGGCCGAACGCCTGGATTCGGTCGAGGACGACACCCTGGAGCGTCTGGATACCGCATTGCGTGCCGCGATGGATCTGTAGCGGACCGCATTGTGGATTCTCACCTCGGACTGTCCTGGAGCGGTGGGATACGGCAGTATCACCACGGCGGTTGTGTGTCGCCGCTGTAGCCGTATTTGACGAGAATCGAGGAAATCAGTTGAGGATTACGCTGATCGCCGCCGCGTTGGTCGCTCTGCCCCTGCTGGCGGGCTGTGGTTCCGGTAATGCCCAGCCCGAGGTCACCCAGGCGGATCTGTCCAAGGCGTTGCAGAGCAGCGGTCTGAACGACCCGAAGCTGGCCGACTGTGCCGCGAAAATCTATGTCGGCGAAGGCATCTCGCAGGACGGCCTGCGCCTGATGACCAAGCCCGGCACCGACACCAACAAGCTCGACTCCAACACCATGGGACTGAGCAAGGACGATGCGGCCAAGGCCAAGTCCGCCACCCAGAAGATCCTCACCGACTGCATCAAGTAGTCCGAGTCCTCCCGGCCGGGCGCGTGCGGCGCGCGGCCGGGTGGTGTGCCGGTTGCTTCCTTTGGGAGGCAACCGGTTTCGATCTGCCTGGTATTCGATTCGACGGCTGCCCGGCCAGAACGGCGACTTCCGGAGTTGTCGGCCCGGGATGTCTTAAGCTGTGACCTCGGTAACGCCTATAGCCGGTGTGCCTGATTTCTGCGCTCGAACATGGATTCGGTATCCGATCTGGATCCAGCTCGCTCTGGACAACTCCATCGCAGAAAGGATCGAATATGAGGAGCGGTAAACGCGCCTGGGTCGCGGCGCTGGCAGGAACCGTAATCGCTGTCGGCGGTGCGATCGCCGCACCGCAGGTATGGTCCGCGCCGACCACACCCCAGTCCGGACAGGCTCTGGGCTCCATCATCCGCGCCGACACGTCGCGGGTGACGTTGTCGGCGCCGGGATTGCCGGGGACCGTCGCGGCGAGGTCCACCCGCCTCACCTACGCCAGCAGCACGACCAACGACTCGCCGACCACGGTGGTCGGCACATATCTGGAGCCGATCGCCCCGTGGACCGGTCCGGGGGAGCGCCCGCTGGTCGCGTACGCGGGCGGCACGCAGGGCCAGAGCGATCAGTGCGCACCGTCGGCGATGCTGGCGCAGGGGGTGCGGTTTCAGCCGCCCGCCGACGCGATCCTGGAATACGACCTCGCCCCGATCTATCAGTTGCTGACCCGCGGCATGTCGGTGGTGATGACCGACTACCACGACCTGGGCACACCGCCGGTGCACGACTTCCTGAACCGTAAGACGCAGGGTTACGCGGTGCTGGATTCCGCACGCGCCGCGCTGCGGTTGCCGGGCAGCGGCTTGAATCCGCGCTCACCGGTCGTGCTCTACGGCTACTCCCAGGGCGGTATGGCCTCCGGCGCAGCGGCCGAACTGCAACGTCGATACGCCCCCGATCTGAACGTGCGCGGCGCATATGTCGGAGCGCCCCTGGTGGATCCGGAGTTCTACATCGGGCGCAACGACGGCCGCCCGGGCGTCGCACCGGCCATCGCGTGGGTCCTGAACGGTATCGCCGCCGATTATCCGGCCACCCGCGCCGCGCTCGATGCCGCCCTGAACGACACGGGTAAGGCGATTCTGCGCGATGCGACCAGCAAATGCGGTGGCGGTCTCGGCGGCTCTTTGACGCAGCCGCAGAATACGTCCCGATGGACGACCAGTGGCCAGCCGATCACGGCCGTTATCGACCGCACCCCGGTCTTGAAGAAGGCATTCGACGAACAGCGGCTCGGCGGGCTCGCCCCGTCCGTGCCGGTGCGGCTGTACGCGGCTCGCAACGACGATGCGACGCCTTACGCGTCCGTGCGCGATCTGGCCGCGAACTGGTGCGGTCGCGGCGGGGCCGTGCAGTTGCAGGCGGACCCCTGGCTGCCTCCGATCAACAGCGTCATCGGCACTCACGACCTGGCCTTCTTCCCGTCCATCGCCGACTCGCAGCAGTGGATCACCGATCGCCTGGCCAACGTTCCCGCTCCGGTCAATTGCGGGGCGCTGCCGTAGCCGGGGCCTGCCGGCTTCACCGGCTCGATCACGCCGGCAACGGGCCGGATCACGAATGCGATCGCCGTGGTCCGGCCGCCGCGCGGCCAGGGATTCGAAGTGTTTCCGGTCGCGTAGCGCGGCGCAGTAGCGATCGCGTCGAGCACTTGCGGCGAGAGTATGTGTGGGGCGCTTGCCGAATCGAGATCCATTGTGTGCGAAGGATGTCCGGTTCGATCGGGAACCCGGGTGGTGATGTGCTCACCCCCGGGCGGGTTCGATGCACGGCTGGTGGCTTCGTGATGGCGCCGGGCGGCCCCGATCTGGCATTGTGGACCGAATTCGTTGTTGTGCAGTGACTCTCGAGGAGGAACAGGTGCTCGAACTGACCATGGCCACGGTGTCCGGGTCGGAGGCCGCCACGGGCGGCATGATGATGGCCGATGCCCCGAGCGAGGCCGGCGCCGTGTTGCGAGTGGGGCGCGACAAGTCGGTGTGCCGGATCGTCGTGCCGGGTGACTGGGTATTCGTTTCCCCGGTGCACCTGGAGTTCGCGTGCGGTCCCGAAGGAACCTGGGAGGTGAGCCGTACGCCGGATCCGGAGGCCGAGCCGGCTTCCGAAGTGCGAATCGTCGTGGGGAATCTCGGCCAGTCGCTGGAGCAAGGCGGGGTGGTGGCCCTGCCGAAGGGCGGACACGGCGAGATCACCATCTCGGATCGCAGCGCGCCTCGGAGCGTCAACATGGGCTTCTACCACGAGTCCTGAACAGGGCGGCTAGGGCCCAACGCGGTTACTTTCGCCGCTCACGTCTCGATGCGCAGCAGATCTATCGTCCAGTATGACCGAGCGCATCGAGAGGAGGCCGACTCATGCCCGCTGTCGCCGACCTTGCCCTGGGGCTCGCGCCCATCGCGGGTGGATTGGCTCTCGGGGCCGTCGCGGGGTATCTGAAGGGCCCCGATGTCCGCAAGGCGATCAAGCAGGATATGGAGCTTCTGGAGCACCTGTCTCCGCAGGATGTGGAGCGGCGAGCCGAACTCCAACGAAGTATCGATTGCCGCATCGACGACCTGGTCGCCACTGTCCACCGGCACCGGCCGCTGCGCAGCGCCGCCGCCTCATATCGGGCCGGCCTGCGCGACATCCTGCTGTTCGTCAGCACGATCCTGTTCACGGGAGTGTGGTGGGGCGTCGATCATCACAAGAACAGCTGGCTACCGCTGTTCGTTGTGCTCATCGTCATCACGGTGTGCGCGGCCGGCTATGCGCTGAGCGGGCTCTTCGGACTGCTGCTCGGTTTCCGGCGACGGAGGGACTGATACCCGGATGCTACGAGAGTGATCGGAGAGCCGGTGACGGGAATCGAACCCGCACTCTCAGCTTGGGAAGCTGATGTTCTACCACTAAACTACACCGGCGTTGCCGCGAGGGGCTGGGGGAACGATAGCAGATCGGGGGGCGGTGGGGGCAATCCGGCTGATCAAGAGGGTGGCTGGGGCGGATCACGTTCGGTGGGCGGCGGGGTGGAGGCGGGGTCGGAGTCGGGGTACCGTCCTTTTGTGACGATGGCGGGCTGCGTGGCGCCGGCCTCGGATCATGTTGAGCAGCAGGAGAATTCGAAGTGAATTGCGGAACCGGGGAGCAGGTTCTCGCGTACCGGACGAGGTGTTCCCGTGCTGACGATCGACCCGGGGACCTATCGTTACAGCACCGATACCGCGACGATCCACGACATCTGCGCGCACGCGGTGACGTGGGCGTTCGAGCTGGAGCGCGCCACCGGACAGCGGCCGCGGCGAGCGAACTTCCGGATCTGACCGGCGCGATACAGACAAGGGACACAACAGGTTCGGAGTACTCATGACCCCCGGCACACCTACCGGCTATCAGCACTGGACCCGCCTGCCTGTCGGCTACCTGCCCGTTTACCGGCGCGGCACGTTAATCGGCTGTCTGTGGGCATCCCCGAATCAGCACGCCGCGGGTTTCGAGCGCCGGCTCGCGGTGGCGGGCGCTGATCTGGACTGCCTGATCGCCTGGGAGGCCAGGCTGAACGAGGCGGCCGCGGCCGGGCTGACGCCGCGTGCCGCGATCGAGCGATGGATCGGCGCACCCGAGGACGCGGTCGCCGGAATCGTTCCGCCGCAGAGTGTTACCGCCGAGTCGCCGAGCCTGACCTGGTTGTGGGAGCAGCTCAATCCGGACGGGCCGCCCCTGGGCGAGGGGCCGCTGATCCAGGACGGCGCATATCCCGACGGCACGCCGGTGGACCGGGAGCAGGGCTGGGGTCCGCTGGTGAGCGTTCCGCTGGAGAGCTACGCCGACACGACCGGCGCGCCGGTCCGATATCTGCCGGTCCGGCTGAATTCGGATGTGGTGGGCTATGTCTGGGCCGCGGTCTCCGACGACGCGGCCGGCTACCTGCCGTGCGCGCGGGCCGGACGCGCCGGTGAGATCGCGGCGGGCCTGTGGCGGATGCGTCTGAGCGATGCCTACCGCGCCGGACAACCCGCCACCGAGGCGCTGCGCGGGTTGACCGGCTTCGGCCACGACGAATTGTCCGGTATCGCAGGGCCGGACGTCCCCGCGGATCCGGCTCCGGGCCTGGCCGCGTTGCGGCGGCTCGCCGAGGCTCCGGCGAGTGGCCGGTGAATCGGCGACCGCGATGCGCGGACCGCGGTCAGGATCAGGATGAGCGCTGGTCGTGTGCGCGTGCTCGATCGCACCTAGCATCGCCGATATGCGATACATCATCATCGGGGCGGGTGCGGTCGGCGGTGTCATCGGCGCGCGACTGATTCAGGGCGGCAACGACGTGGTGCTGGTCGCCCGCGGTGCGCATCTGGCGGCCCTGCGGGACAACGGGCTACGCCTGGTCACCGTCGAAGGCGCCGAGACGCTGCCGGTGCGCGCCGTGACGGATCACGCCGAACTCGGCGAGCTGCGGGCCGACGACGTGCTGGTGCTGGCGGTCAAATCGCAGGACACCGGCGCGGCCCTGACCCAGTGGGCCGCCGCGCCGGTGGCGGGCGGCGGGACCGCCGCGGACCGGCTCGCGCTGGTGTGCGCCCAGAACGGCGTCGAGAACGAGCGGGTCGCGCAGCGGATCTTCCGCACCGTGTACGGGATGTGCGTCTGGTTGCCCGCGACGCACCTGGAACCGGGCGTGGTGGTCTCGCATACCGCTCCCATGAGCGGCATCCTGACACTCGGCCGCTATCCGCGCGGAAGTGATTCCACGATAACGGAATTCGGTAAGCATCTGGCGTCGACGGCGTTCCTTGCCCCGGTCGTCGAGGACGTCATGCGCTGGAAATACGGCAAACTGCTCAACAACCTCGGCAACGCCCTGATGGCCCTGCTCGACGACAGTGGCGAACCGGCGCAGGACCTGTGGCAGGGCGCCCGCGCCGAGGGCGAGGCGGTGCTGGCCGCGGCCGGGATCCCCTACACCGACGAGGCGGAACGTCAAGAGGTACAAGGCGATCGGATGCGGTTGCAGCAGATCGAGGGCGTCCCCCGGCTGGGCGGCTCGACCTGGCAGAGCCTGGCCCGCGCGACCGGCTCGGCCGAGGTCGACTACCTCAACGGCGAGATCGCACTGCTCGGACGCCTGCACGGGGTGCCGACCCCGATCAACGACCTGCTGCAGCGACTGGTCACCGAATACGCCCGCGATCGTCGCGAGCCGCGTGATCTGGCCCCGAGCCGGTTGCGCGCGATGCTCGGGTGAACCGACCGCCCGGTAGGCTTCGGGTGAACGGATCACGTTGCCCCCCAGCCTGTTTCGGCCGCATAGGAGCTGATATCCGGGTGGCCTGACGTCGATGCCTGGGACGGCGAAACATGTTGCCGTGCAGATATTTTCAGTTCGACAGCGGCGACGCCGATCCGCGCTGTTGTCGGCCGCCTGATCGCGCGGCTGGTGGCCCGCAGGTGGTCGCTGGCGATCGCGATCGGCCGCGCGAGCACGACGGCCGACCGTCGGCACAACGATCAGCGGGCGCAAAAATTGCAGAATCGAATGTGCCATTGACAACTGGCACATTCGCTGTGATGCTCGGAGCATGACGAGTACAGGGTCAACGGTGACCCCTGACGCCGGGCTGCCGAGGGCCGCGTCGTTGCGGGCGCAGGTCGCGGCGGTGGCTTCGGTGGCCGGGTTGCGGCAGGTCAATGGGCTGCTACCGGCGAACCGGGCGGGCATCTGGGCGGGACGCGGGCTGATTGCCGCGGTGATGGCGGCATTCGGGCCGCCGCTGCCGGGCACCGCGGTGGTCGAGGTTCGCTCCGGCCACCTGCGCGGGGAATGGGTGCGTGCGGCCGGGGTGGAACACGGCGAGCGGGCGATCTACTACATCCACGGCAGCGGATATGTGGTGTGTTCGGCGCGCACGCACCGCGGGCTGGCCTCGCGGCTGTCGAAGGCCACCGGGCTGCCGGTGTTCCTCGTCGACTATCGACTCGCACCCGAACACCGATTCCCCGCGGCCGCCGACGATGTCGCGGCCGGTTATCGGTGGCTGCTCGAAAAAGGCTACCGGGCAGGCGATCTGGTGATCGGCGGTGATTCCGCGGGTGGGCATCTGGCGCTGGATCTTTTGCTGCACAACGGCCGCACGGGTATCGCGCAGCCCGCGGGAGCGTTCATGTTCTCGCCGCTGATGGATCTCACCCTCACGCTCGCCGAACAGCGGGATCGGCGGCGCCCGGATCCGATGGCTCCCGCGCGGGCCGGTCGCCGGCTCGTGCAGCTGTACACCCGCGGACAGTGCCCGGCCTCGCCGCGACTGCGCCTGGACATCGCGCCCGGTACCCCGCTGCCGCCGCTGTTCGTGCAGGCCAGCGCCGAGGAGATGCTGTCCGATGACGCGCGGCGGCTGTACGAGATGGCCGTCGCGGCCGGCGCCCGCTGCGAGCTCGAAATGTGGCCCGGCCGCATTCACGTCTTCCAGGCGTTGCCGCTGCTGGTGCCCGAAGCCGGGCTCGCACTGCGCCGCACCGCGAAATTCGTCCGCTCCGCACTCGCGGAAACCTCTGTCCGGGAACGGGTGAGCTGATCATGTGGATACTCGGCGACCTGCTGGCCGCATTCGGCGGCAATCGCCGCTCGCACGGCGCCAAGGCGGTGGTGACCGGTGCGGGCAGCGGTATCGGACGCGCGTTCGCCCTCGAATTGTCCGCGCGCGGTGGCGAAGTGGTGTGCGCCGATATCGACGAGGCGCGTGCGCAGGAAACGGTCCGGATGATCCGGCGCGTCCACGGCCGCGACGCGCACGCGGTCGTCTGCGACGTCTCCCGGCGTGAGGACGTGCAGAGCCTGGCCATGCACGCGGAGCTGATCTTCGCCGGACCGCCCACCCTGGTGGTCAACAACGCGGGTGTGGGCATCGGCGGAAAACCCGTGGGGGAGATCGGCTTCGAGGACTGGGACTGGGCCCTGGGCATCAACATGTGGGGCGTGGTGCACGGCAGTGAGATCTTCGTGCCCAGGCTGCGCGCGGCCGGGCGCGGCGGTGTCATCAACGTGGCCTCGGCGGCCGGATTCGCCGCCGCGCCCTCGATGGGCCCGTACAACGTATCCAAGGCCGCGGTCATCTCACTGTCCGAGACCATGGCCGCGGAACTGTCCGGCAGCGGCGTCGCGGTGACGGTGCTGTGCCCGACCTTCGTGCGCACCAATGTCGCCAGGGACGGCCGCATCACCGCGGCCTCCCAGCAGTTGGCCGAAACCCTCATGCGCTGGACCGGTTTCACGCCGGAGCAGGTGGCGCGCACCACCCTCGACGCCAACGACCGCGGCCGGCTGTACGTGCTGCCGCAGCTGGACGCGCAGGTGATCTGGCACCTCAAGCGCCACTTCCCCGCCCTCTACACACACGCCCTGGGCGTGCTGAACCACCTTCTGCCGCACGATGCTCCGGCATCGATCGAGGCGGCGGAGGGCAACGATACGAAGACAGGAGTCTGAGATGTCCTTCGACTTCGACGATATGCTGGCCAAGATCAAGTCCCGGCAGTGGGCGCTGGCCGACATCGATTGGGACGCACCGGGAGCCGAGCTGATCGAACCCGACCTGCATGCCCGGTTGCAGCCCTTCATGGCCGATCTGATGTGGATCGAGAACGTCGGCGCACGGGGTTTCGCGGCCATGGCAAAGAAGGCTCCGACCGAAACACTGAAGGAGATCTACCGGTACTTCCACGCCGAGGAGCAGCGGCACGCCAACGCCGAACTCGCCCTGATGCGGCGCTGGGGCATGCTCGACGGTGACGAAATTCCGGAGCCGAACGTCAACGTCAAGCTGGTGATCGATTTCCTGGACAAGTATTCCGACGGGATGTCGCTGTCCTTCCTGGGCACCGTGATCCCGATGCTCGAGGTGGCCCTGGACGGCGCGCTGATCAAATTCATCACCGACGAGGTCGCCGATCCGGTCGCCCAGGAGGTGTTCAAGAGGATCAACAACGACGAATCCCGCCACCTGGCAACCGATTACGCGGTGATGGATCTGCTCGGCCACGCGCCGCTGCGCAAACTCGCGATCGACATGGTCGGCGGCTGGTGCAAGCCCTCGCTCATCGTCGGCACGCTGAGCTACATTCCGCTGCTGAACAAGATGCGCGACAACATCGTCGCGATGGGCGTCAGCGAGGAGAAGTTGTACGGCGCGATGCGCCGGTACGCGAGTGTGGGCGAGCGCAGCGAGTTCGTGCGGCGGCTGCCGATGTTCCAGTTCGTCAAGATGCACAGCAACTGGGTCGTGCATCGCGACCACCCGTACCACCTGTTCGCCGACGCCATGGTGAAGCTGACCGCGCACTATCCCAAGGCGCTGCTGCGGCCACAGCCGACGTGGTCGAAGGAACTGACCTACGAGCCGGTCGCGTGAGCGGGCCGAGCGGGGCGTCGCGGGGCGAGACGCAGATGCTGGACGTGGCGATCATCGGAGCGGGTTTCGCCGGAATCGGCACCGCGATCAGGTTGCGGCAGAAGGGAATCGGCAACTTCGCGATCTTCGAGCGGGGTGACCGGGCCGGCGGCACCTGGCGGGACAACACCTATCCGGGCGCGGCCTGCGATATCCCCTCGCGGTTGTACTCCTACAGTTTCGCGCCCAATCCGAACTGGTCGCGGACCTATTCCGGCAGTGCGGAAATTCTCGGGTACATCGACACCATGGTCCGGGAATTCGGGATCGCGCCGCGAATCCGTTTCGGTCACAACGTGGCCGGGGTCGATTACGACGAGGCCGACGGCACCTGGACGCTCTCCTTCGGTGGACGACGGCGAAAAGTCAAGGCGCGCAGCGTCGTTCTCGCCTCCGGCCCGCTGGCGAATGCGAGCCTGCCCGCGATCGAGGGGATCGAGACCTTCGAGGGTCACAAGATCCACAGTGCCCGTTGGGATCACGACTACGACTTCACCGGCAAGCGGGTGGCCGTGGTGGGCACGGGCGCCAGTGCGGTGCAGATCATTCCGGAACTCGTCCGGCGGGCCGGATCGGTCAAGGTGTTCCAGCGCACGCCCGGCTGGGTGTTGCCGCGCGTGAACCGGGAGACGAACGCGCTGACCAGGCGCCTCTACCGGCAGTTGCCGATCACCCAGTCGCTGGCCCGCGAGGCGTGGTTCTGGGGGCACGAGTCCGTCGCGCTGGGCGTGGTGTGGAACACCCCGCTGACCCGGGTGGTCGAATCGGTTGCCCTGCTGCACTTGCGAACTCAGGTGCGCGACCCTTGGCTGCGGCGTCAGCTGACCCCGGACTTCCGGGCCGGGTGCAAACGCCTGCTGATGAGCAGCGACTACTATCCGGCGTTGCAGCGGGACAACTGCACACTGGTGACCTGGCCGATCGCCGCGATCAGCCCGCGGGGTATCCGCACCGCCGAGGGCATCGAGCACCGTTTCGACTGCATCGTGTTCGCCACCGGTTTCGAGGTGTCCAAGACCGGTTCGCCGGTACCCGTCACCGGCCGGGACGGGCGGCTGCTGGCGGACGAATGGCGCAGGGGCGCATACGCGTACAAGAGCGTGACGGTCGCGGGTTATCCGAATCTGTTCCTCACCTTCGGCCCCAACTCCGGACCCGGACACAACTCGGCCCTGGTCTACATGGAGGCCCAGATCGATTACCTGACCGATGCCATCGGCCTGATCCTGGACCGGGATCTGCGCGCCCTCGAAGTGCGCCGGGACCGGCAGGACCGCTACAACGCCCGGCTGCAACGCCGGCTGGCCGGCACCACGTGGAATTCCGGTTGTCGCAGTTGGTATCTCACCGAGGACGGGTTCAACGCCACCATGTACCCGGGCTTCGGCAGCCAGTACACGCGGGAGCTGGCGCGGGTGAACCCGGACGACTTCGTCCTGACGCCGGCCCACGCGCCCGGCGAGCGGCGGCCGGTGACCACGGCCACCGGTTAGACTCGACGAAGTACGACGCCCGCGCCGCGACCGGCGGCCGGGTATTCCGGTGCCCGACAGCGAAGGGAATGGAGATCCTCGAATGGCGGAATACCGCATCGACGATCTCGCCCGAGCCGCCGGGACCACCTCCCGCAACGTGCGCGCCTACCAGGAGCGCGGGCTGCTCCCGGTGCCGGTCAAACGCAGCGGCCGCGCCTTCATCTACGACGATTCGCATCTCGAGCGGCTGAAGATCATCGACGCGCTGCTGCAGCGCGGGTTCACCATCGCGCACATCGCCGATTTCATCACCAGCTGGGAGACCGGTAAGGATCTGACCGAGATCCTCGGCCTGCAACACGCGGTGACCGCGACGTGGGGTAAGGGTGAGACGCTCGAGGTGCCGCGCGAGCTGGTCTCCACCGTGCTCGGCGAGCAGGACACCGGAATGCCCGATCCGGACCTGCTGGCCCGTCTCAGCGAACTCGGCCTGGTCCGGCTGCACGAGGAGACCGTCGAATTCACCGAACCAGAATTGCTCACCACCTTCGCCGAGCTGCACGGATACGGTATCGGCCTGCGCAGGTTGCTGGATCTGTACTCGGCGGTGATCAGCCGGGTGGACGATATCGCCGAACTCATGGTCACCGCGGCCAAGGACCACCTGGTCGCCGAGCACGGCCCCGGCTGGCTGCCCGAGACCAACGCGGAGATCGCCGAGACCACCCAGATGCTCAACCACCTGCGCGAACTGGGCGTCACCGCGGTGCACACCAGTCTGGCCCAGTCCCTGGACCGGGTGCTGCGCTCCGAACTCGGTGATTACCTCGCCACGGCCGCGCTGCGCCGCGCGGCGGTCTCCACCACCCTCGATCCAGGCGCGGTACGTCGCGACTAGGATTCCAGCGTGCTGCTTTCCGATCGCGACATTCGTGCCGAGCTGGCCAGTGGCCGGCTGGGGCTGGAGCCGTTCGAGGAGAGGCTGGTGCAGCCGTCGAGTATCGATGTGCGGCTGGACCGGATGTTCCGGGTGTTCAACAACACTCGCTACACCCACATCGATCCGGCGCAGCGCCAGGACGAGCTGACCAGTCTGGTCGAGCCCACCGAGGGCGAGCCGTTCGTCCTGCACCCGGGCGAATTCGTGCTCGGCTCGACGCTCGAGGTGTGCACTCTGCCGGACGATCTGGCCGGGCGGCTCGAGGGTAAGTCGAGTCTGGGCAGGCTTGGCCTGCTCACGCACTCCACGGCCGGATTCATCGATCCGGGATTCTCCGGGCACATCACCCTGGAGTTGTCCAACGTCGCGAATCTGCCGATCACGCTGTGGCCGGGGATGAAGATCGGCCAGCTCTGCCTGCTGCGCCTGACCAGCCCCGCGGAGAACCCCTACGGAAGCAGTGCGGCCGGATCCAAATATCAGGGTCAGCGTGGTCCGACCCCCTCGCGGGCCTACCTGAACTTCCCGCTGCCCAAGCCCTCGGCGACCGCCTGAACGCGGACGCACCCCGGCCGCGAGTCCGCGCGAGGCGGCTCCGGGCGAGGTGCGTCGGCGCTTTGCGAATCAGTGCCCGGGCAGGACGTGTTCGCCGGACTTGTCGGTGGACAGCGCCAAGGAGCTGATGTACTGGATCTCGCCCTCCGGGCCGGGAACCGCGGAGGCGATCATGTCCGGGCGTTCGAACTCGACCCCGGTGACGTGGCAGGTGAGGGTCTGCCCGGACGGGTTGCCGTGCTCGTCGAACATCGGCAGATCGATGCCGTCGTCCGTGCGCCGCAGGTAGTAACGGCCCTTGGTGAGCACCGCGGTCAGCGGGGTCAGCACGAAGGCCAGCACCACCGCGACGATCGGCGAATACGGTTTCAGGGTGCCGCCGAACGCGCCGAAGAAGGTCAGGATGGACAGCACCGCCGCCGCGCCGAATCCGACCAGGCCCACCGGGTTGAAGTTGTACAGCATGCCGCGCCGGAATTCCGGCTGCTTCGGCGAGATCTTCAGCAGATACTTGTTGACCGCGATATCCGTTGCGACGGTGACGATCCAGGCGATGCCGCAGTTGGCGTAGAAGCCGAGGATATTGTTCAGGAAGTCGAACATGTTGGCTTCCATGAGAATCAGTGCGATCGCCAGATTGACGCCGAGGAATACCAGACGGCCCGGGTATGTCTTGGTGACCCGGGTGAAGGAGTTCGTCCACGCCAGCGAGCCCGAATACGCGTTGGTCACATTGATTTTGATCTGACTGATGACCACGAGCACCACCGCCAGCGTCATGGCCAGCCAGCCCGGCACCATATCGCGGTAGATCTCCAGGAACTGATGTACCGGCTGATTGGCGATCGATTGCGCACCGGGAAGATTCGCGATCAGGTACACCGCGAGGAAAAGGCCCACGATCTGCTTGACCGCGCCGAAGAACACCCAGCCCGGTCCGGCGAGCAGCATCCAGCCCCACCATTTACCTTTGTTCTCCGGTGTTTTCGGCGGCATGAAACGTAGATAGTCGATCTGCTCGGCGATCTGCGCGATCAGCGACAGGCATACCCCCGCGGCCAGCAACGCGCCGGTGAGACTCACTCCGCCGCCGTCCTTGCCGCCGTAGGCGAAGAAGCTGCGCACCGAATCCGGGTGCCGCACAAGGAGAAATACGAACGGCAACACCATCAGCAGCAGCCACAGCGGCGTCGTCCACACCTGCAGTTTGGCCAGGGTGTTCATGCCGTAGATCACCAGCGGGAAGATCAGCAGGGTGGAGGCCAGATATCCCAGCCACAGCGGAATATGGAGTCCCAGTTGCAATCCCTGCGCCATGATCGAGCCTTCGGTGGCGAAGAAGATGAACGTGAACGACGCGAACACCAGATTGGTGATCACCGACCCGTAGTATCCGAATCCGCTGCCGCGGGTGATCAGATCCAGATCGATGTTGTAGCGCGCGGCATAGTAGGCCAGCGGAAATCCGGTCAGCATGATGACGACCGCGAAGATACCGATGCCGAGCAGCGCGTTCCCGGTGCCGTTCGCGATGCCGACATTGGCACCGATGGAGAAATCGGCCAGGTAGGCGATGCCGCCCAGGGCCGAGACCCCGACCACGGCCGGACTCCATTTCCGATAGCTGCGCGGCGCGAACCGCAACGTGTAGTCTTCCAGTGTTTCCTTCGTCGCGGTGGCTTGCACCCGGCGATCCTCGACCTCGACCACGTGAACTCCCTCGATCCCGGCCTGTGTGAGCAGGCTCTGGGCAGAGCGTGATTCGCCAATGTGCGGGCGCGTTTGCCGGGCCGTTACGGATGGGTTACTTCACACCCGTAACGGCCGATTCGGCTGGGCTCAGCAATTCTCGGTGACGGCCTTCACATATCCGACCGATTGATACAGGAAGTTGTACGCCCACCGCCACAACGAGATGGGCGGATGCGCGTCGACCACGAGAATTTCCCCGCCCCAGCATTTTCCGAGCACATAGCGAGCCCGCGAGATGTGCGGGGTGAACGTCACCACGATCACCCGCCGCCAGTGTCCCGCCCGCGCCCGCTCGGCCAGCGCGCGGCCCTCGCCGAGCGTGGTGCGCGGGTCCGGGTCGAAGCAGTCCACCTCGACCCGGTACCCGCCGTGACAGATCCGGTTCATCAGCGGGCTGTGCTCGTACGGGTCCGAGAACAGCACCAGCGGCGCGTAACCCTGCCGCGCCAGCCGCAACCCCAGTTCCTCGCGCCCGTCGTGCGCACCGCCGAGGACCAGGATCGCGTCGGCACGCGCGGGCGAATCCACTTGCGGCCGAACATAAACCGGCCACAGCGCGGCCACCGCTACCACCACGGCTACGAGCACGACGAGCACCGCCCGCCTCGTTCCGGCTCCGCCGCGCCGCTGTGACATCCGCCGATCGTAACCAGCGTGGTCAGCTCGCCCCGTAGATCAGGTACTGCCGCACGACTTCGAGCAGCTCCGCACCCTGCGGGACGCCGAGCCCGGTGCACGCGTCCCAGCCCGAACCGGCGCGATACAGCCCGTTGGTGCCCTCGGTGATATCCCGGAAACCGGCCGCGACCTGCCCGGCGGCCACATCCCGGTACAGCGCGGGCGCAAGCAGCCCGACCCGGGTCTGCAACAGGTCGGCGATCCGGCAGATCAGCCCGGCCCACAGCGGGGCCGAGGCGCTGGTTCCGCCGAATACCGCGTTCTGGCCGGCGAACCGGACGATATAGCCGGTTGCCGGATCGGCCACGGCCGCGACGTCGGGGAGGCCGCGTCCGGTGCGGCCGTCGCGCGGCGGCACACCGGCCCGCGCCTGCCAGGCGGGCAGTCCGAAGGTCGCGCTGATCCCGCCGCCTCCGGCGTTGCGGAATCCGGGGCCGTGCCAGACCGATTCGCTGTCGACGACTCGGGTGTGCCGGTCGGCGTACAGCGTGGTGCCGCCGACCGCCAGAACGTGCGGGCTCGACGCCGGGAAACTGACGTGCGGGCCGGGCGCGGGGTCCTGGGAGCGGCTGCCGTCGTCACCGGAGGACACGCAGACGGTGATGCCCAGCGCCGCCGCGTCGGCCAGCGCGGCGTCGATCGCGGCCAGCGCCTGCCCGGTCCACGACTCTTCGGGCAGTCCGTAACTGATGCTGATGACCGTCGGGGTCACTTCGGCGAACGTCGCCGCGGCCAGCGCGTCGACGATGCCCCGGTCCGACCACGTCGAGAAGTACACCCGCAATTCGGCCCCCGGCGCCACCGCGCCAAGCACCTCGATGTCCAGTGCGGTCTCACCGGCGGCCGGTGCGGCGTTGCCGCCGTTCGATATTCCGTCGACCGACACCTCGGTGATCTTCGGCTCCGCGATGCCGAGTTCCTCGAAGTAGGCGGTGATGTCCGCGGGATCGAAGCCGCCCTCGAATTCGAGGATCGCCGCGCTTTGCAGCTGCCCCTGCGCGTCGGGGAAGCGGTAGATCTCCGCGAGGCCGGTCGGGGTGTACTGCTCGGTGTCGACGGTGGCCGTATCGGCAGCGCGCAGATGTGGCCGCAGTTGCGGGCGATCGTCGAGGCCGAGCACGGCCGTGACCACGCCCGCCAAGTCTGCCGGAGTGGAAAGCCCGCCCGCGCGCATGCGGTGTTCGACGCGCTCCCCGGCGATCGGATGCGGTGCGCTCACCCGCAGCAACTCGGTGCCGAACAGCCGCTGCGCCACCGACGCCGGTGCGCTCGCCAGCACCCGGCGCGATCCGGGATGCTGCTCGAGGATCGTGGCGCCGGCCGATTCCAGCGTCGAGACGACCAGTTTCAGATCGGTGGGGTCGGCCCCGAACTGTTCGGTGAGCTCCGGGCCCGACACCGCGCGCGGGCCGGCGACCAGATCGGCGGGCAGTTCGGCGCGGCGGCGCAGCACCACCGTGAATTCGACGGTCGTGGCCGGATCGACCGGGCCGAGTATTTCGACTCCGGCCGGCGCGGTCCGCGCACTCCCGGGTAGTGCGGTTACGGCGACATCGGGCATCGGCGGATTCTCCGTTCACACGAAATGCGAAGGAGCGCTGTCATTTCGGATCCCCCCTCGCGACAGGGCTCCAGCGTAGCGCAACCTGCGATCTGCGCCACCCGGTTCGCCGCGACCCGGATCGGGGCGGTTGTTTCCGGGTTTGGGCGTGCGGTGTCCACCCGGGTTACCGCGCAGCGTGCGGTGAGCTGGTGGTTTCCGCCTGTACATCTGATGTTGCCCGGGCACTTGCCTCGGCGATGCGGCCCGGCCACGAGGGGCGCTTACCAATGGAATATGCGTCTCACGGTTTTCGGGACTGGGTATCTGGGGGCCACACATGCCGCGTGCATGGCCGAACTGGGGCACGACGTGCTCGGCGTCGATGTCGATCCGGGCAAGGTCGCCAAGCTCTCGGACGGGGTGACGCCCTTCTACGAGCCGGGACTCGAGCAGGTGCTGCGCCGCAACCTCGACGCCGGGCGGCTGCGCTTCACCACCTCCTATCCGGAGGCGGCCGACCACGCCGACGTGCACTTCCTCGGCGTGGGCACACCGCAGAAGAAGGGGGAATACGCCGCGGACCTGAAATATGTTCACGCCGTGGTGGATTCGCTCGCACCGCTGATCGAGCGCCCCGCGGTGATCATCGGCAAATCCACCGTCCCGGTGGGTACCGCGGCCGAACTCGGCGTCCGGGCCCGGGCCGCGGCGACCGCCGAGGTCGAGGTGGCGTGGAATCCGGAATTCCTGCGCGAGGGCTTCGCGGTCCAGGACACGCTGCGCCCGGACCGGCTGGTACTCGGCCTGGACTCCGCGCGCGAGCGAGCCGGCTGGGTGGCCGGACTGGTGCGTGAGGTCTACGCGGATCTGCTCGAGGCCGAGGTGCCGTTCCTGCAAACCGACTTGGCCACAGCCGAATTGGTGAAAGTATCGGCGAATGCCTTTCTGGCTACGAAGATCTCGTTCATCAACGCGGTCTCGGAAGTGTGCGAGGCGACCGGCGCGGACGTCACGGTGCTGGCCGACGCGCTGGGCTATGACGCCCGCATCGGTCGGCGATTCCTCAACGCGGGCTTGGGATTCGGTGGCGGCTGCCTGCCCAAGGACATCCGCGCGTTCATGGCCCGCGCCGGTGAACTCGGCGCGGATCACGCGGTGGCGTTCCTGCGCGAGGTCGACAACATCAACATGCGCCGCCGCACCAAGGTGGTCGACATGGCCGCGCAGGCCTGCGGCGGGTCGCTGCTCGGGGCGAACGTCGCCGTTCTCGGCGCCGCATTCAAACCCGAATCCGACGACGTTCGCGATTCACCGGCACTCAATGTCGCGGGAATGATTCAACTGCACGGCGCGGTGGTCAGTGTCTATGATCCCAAGGCGCTGGAGAATTCACGCCGAGTATTTCCGACATTGAATTACGCTACCTCCGTTGCGGATGCCTGCGATCGCGCGGATGTCGTTCTGGTGCTTACCGAATGGAAGGAATTCACCGCATTACGTCCCGAGGATCTGAATCCGGTGGTTCGTTCCCGGTCGATCATCGACGGCCGCAACTGTCTCGAACGCGCCAGGTGGCGTGCGGCCGGATGGGTGTACGCGGGCCTCGGCACGCCGTAGCCTGTCCGCAGGGGCAAGGTACAGTGGCCCATAGCGCGACGTGAGCGACAACGGCTGGAGCTTGCGTAGAACCCAGCTCGCGTAGCGGCCCGCGCGCACGTCGTAAGGTGTGAGACGAGATGGGCAGCAGATGAGTTCGGTATTGGGAATATCGGTGGGGGCGAGCGCCATTCGCATTGCGCGTCCTCGAACCGGTAATTCCGCCGAACATTTCGCGCCGGACAGTTTCGATGTCCGGGCCGTCGCGGTCGAAGACCAACCCGTGGAAGATGCCGCCGTCGAGGCGATCGTCGCGGCACTCGGTCCCGAGATCAGCGCCACCGCGATCGCCTATCGCAGCGAACCGCATGCGCGGGCGGTGCGCGCGGCCCTCGCGCGCCGGCAGATCATCAACTACGAACTGGTGCCCGAGGTGGCCGCGGCGGTCGAATTCCTGCAGGCCGGCGGGGATCTGCGGGGGAAGACCACGATCGCGGTCTACGATCTGGGCGGTGCGGGCCTGTCGATCAGCGTGGTCGATATCGCCACCCGCCAGATCCACTACAGCGAGCGCACCAGCGATATCAGCGGCGACTATCTGGACGCGCTGATCCGCGAACAGCAGATCGCCTCCGGCCGGATCGCCCATCCGCCGGATCCCGAGGGGCTGGAGTTGCTCGATCAGCTGTGCCGCTCGGCCAAGGAGCAGCTGACCGGCAGCACCGCGGTCGCCATGCCATCGGAATACGGGCTGGTGCTGCTGTCGCAGGAGAACTTCGACGCGCTGATCATGCTGGCCGTGGAGTCCTCGGCCCGGATGACGCGCGATGTGATCACCCGCTCCGAGCGGTCGGTGCAGGCCGTCGTCGCGATCGGCGGCTGCGCGCAGATTCCGCAGGTGGCGAAGGTGCTCGAACGGTGGCTGGGCGTTCCGGTGCTGGCGCCGGCGCATCCGGAGACGGTGATCGCCCGCGGCGCCGCGTTGCTGGCTCGCCCTTCCCGGGCCGCCGCACAGGCCCGCGCGGCCTTCGAGGCCGAGACCGAGATACTCCCGGTCATCGGACCCGGCCGGGCGGTGCCCGGTGGCGGCCGGTCGCGGCGCGTCAGGCGGCGGTTGATGCTGGGCGGCCGCGGGTCGCGGCCCGTGGGACGCGAATTCCCCTCGGGTACGCTCCGCCCGCCCGGGGGCAAACGCGATCTGAGCGTCGCGGGGATCGCGGTGGGCGCGCTGGTCGTCGTCGCGGCGCTGGGTATGGCCCTGGGCTGGGGCCCGCAGGTACTGCAGGGTGATTCGCAGAGCACGAAATCGACCCCGAGCGCGGTGCCGACCAGCGTCCCGCGCCCGGTCGCGCCCGCAACGACGGTCACACCCCCGCCCGTCGATTCCACCAATGCCTCGGTGGCCCCGGCTCCGGCGTACCGTCAACACACCTCGAATCCGGCTCCCACGCCGCCCGGGCCGAATACGATCATCGTCGTTCCGGGTCTGCCCGCCATCGTGGTGCCGACCCTGCCGCAGCTGCTCCCGCCGGGGCCGCATCGGTAGTCATTCGTCGTCCGGCAGGTCCCGGCGGTAATGGCGGCCGGAGGTATCGGTGTTCTCGGGCAGGCCGGGCAGGCGAGGCCTGGGTCGGCGCGGAGGGTCGGCCGGGGCGTTGCCCGGATACTGTTCGCCGGTCCATTGGTTCGAATAGCCCCCGCTGGAATAGGTATCGCTCGCATAGGGGTCGGCCGGCCATGGTTCCCGGTACGGCTCGGCGGAATGGCGGTCCGGTGTCGCGTCGGCGAACCAGTCGGGCGAGGAATTCGCACCGCTGTCGTAGGCGGAATTCGCGGCGTAGCCGGTTTCGTAGTTCGGCGACGGTTCGGCGGGCATGCGATTCGCCCGGTGCGGCCAGTGCTCGGCGCCGGTCGGATCGGGCGCGGAATAACCGGTTTCGGCCCGGTCCGCCCACTGGTTCGAGTACGGGTCGGCGCTCGGTACGTAGGGTTGCGACCCGGTGTGCGGCGGTTCCGCGCTCAGGCGCTGCCGGGGCGCGACCGGCTGTTCACCCGAATATGGTTCGGCGGCTTGCTGATTCGCCGCTGGATCGCTCGCGCGGTGGCGCGGATACGGCTCGCCGGACCGGTTTCGGTACGCATCGGGGGCATCTTCCGTCGCGGCGAAACCGCCGCTCGCCGAATCGGTTTCGGTATTCCGGCGCGGCTCGGACCGCCCCGGCCGCCCGGGCCGGTACTCCTCCTGGGCGAGGCTGTGCAGATAGTTCTCGTCGTCATCGTCCTCCGGCGCGGCTTCGGCCGCCGCCCGGCGCTGCGGTTCGGCCGGGCGCCGCGGCGACCGGGCGCCCGGCTCGCGGCGCGAGGCCCGTTCGCCCGCAACGCCTTTCGCGGAACGGGTGCGCCGGGGCGGCGGTTCGGGCTCGGACTTCAGCGCGAACGGCCGCGCGAGCAGCACCGCGATGGCGGTGGTCAGCGGCACCGACAACGCCAGGCAGATACCGCCGACGGCGGATCGCACGATCTCGATGGCCACCGAATCGCCGGTGATCACATCGCTCAACGACCGCCCCGCCACCGAGAACATCAGCAGCAGTGGCAGCGCCCCGCCGGCGTAGGCCAGCACCAGCGTGTACACCGTACTGGCGATATGGTCCCGTCCCACCCGCATTGCCGCGGCGAAAACCTCACGGCGCGTTGCCTTCTCGTCGATCGCGGCGAGTTCGAAAGCCGCCGATGCCTGGGTGATGGTGACGTCGTTGAGCACACCGAGCGAGCCGATGATGAATCCTGCCAGCAGCAGTCCGGTGATGCTCACATGCTGCACGTAAGTGGCGACATTGGTGTTGTCCTCCTGCGACAGCCCGGTCACATGGGTGAGTTTCAGTGCCGCCCAGGACAGCACCGTCGCCAGCAACATCGCGCTCAACGTGCCCAGCAGGGCCGAACTCGTGCGCAGATTCACCCCGTGGGCCAGATACAGCACCGCGTAGAGAATGATCGCCCCTGCCACCACCGCGACCGGCAGCGCGGGTTTGCCGTCCAGTAGCGCGGGCAGCATGAACATGACCACCACCGCGAAGGCGAAGACGAGCCCGAGCACCGCGCGCAGCCCGCGCCAGCGGGCCACCACGACGACCACCGTCGCGAAGATCAGCACCACCAGCGTCAGCGGGAAGCCGCGGGAATAGTCCTCGAAGGAATAGGTGGGCTGGCCGCTCGGATCGTTCTGCCGCATCATCCGGATGTGATCGCCCTGATGCAGGACGGGCTGCCCGGGACCGGGTGCGATCTCCAGCAGGGTGTGCTTGCCCGCGGCCGGTCCGGATTCGATGGAGACCAGGCTGCGCGCGCAGTTGTAACTGTTGCCGGGCGGCGGCTCGGGCGTATCGGCGAACGCCTTGCCGTTCGACGGACTGCCGCAGGGGCCGGTGTCCTGCATGGTCACCGTGCCGGCCTCGGTCTGCACCGCGCCGCCGCCGCCGTTCTGCATCGGCAGCGGGATATCGATGTGCTGATGACTCGGCCACAACACCACCGCGCCGATCACCACGAGCACGCCGATGCCGGTCAGCAGTCCGACGACGATGCGGGCCGCGGTGGCCCCGATGGCGATCGGACCGGAGTGGTCGTGGTGGTGATGGTGGTCGCTCACCGGGCGAGCGTAAAGGATGAGGCCGCGACCGGCACCGGCAGTGCTTCCGGGCGTCCGCCCCGGGCATGCCGAAAAACCGGACATACCAACGGAATCCGGCGAGATACGAAGAATGTGGGAGGGGGCGGCGGAGAGCAGGGGGATGTCTCCGCCGCCCGGGGTCTCAGCGGCCCAGGGGGGTAGGCGGCTGAACCCGGGGCCGAGCGGCCCAGGGGGGTAGGCGGCTCGGCCGGGGCACTTTCGGTGCCGAAAACCACTGTACACAAACCGGCGATCTTTGCGCTAGCTAAGTCTTCAAAAACCAGACTTCTCGTACTTCCGGTTTGTTTTGCGGGAGGTCGGCCCTACTGCCGGTAGCTCGCCAGGAAGTTGCCGAACCGCTCGATCGCCACCGCCAGATCGCGCGCCCACGGCAACGTCACGATCCGCAGATGATCGTGCTGCGGCCAGTTGAAACCGGTGCCCTGCACCATCAGGATCTTCTCCTGCAACAGCAGGTCCAGGACGAGCTTGGCGTCGTCGTGGATCTCGTGCACCTCGGGATCCAGCCGCGGGAACGCGTACAGCGCACCCTTGGGCTGCACACAGGACACTCCCGGAATGGTGTTGAGCTTCTGCCAGGCGATATCGCGCTGTTCGAGCAGCCGCCCGCCCGGCAGGATCAGATCCTCGATGCTCTGATGGCCGCCGAGGGCGACCTGAATCGCATGCTGCGCAGGCACATTCGGGCACAGGCGGGTGGAGGCCAGCAGATCGATACCCTCCAGGAATCCGCTCGCGTGCTCCTTCGGACCGGTGATCACGACCCAGCCGGAGCGGTATCCGGCCACCCGGTACGCCTTGGACAGGCCGTTGAAGGTCAAACAGAGCAGGTCGGGCGCGAGGGTGGCCAGCGAGGTGTGCTTGGCGTCGTCGTACAGGATCTTGTCGTAGATCTCATCGGCCAGCAGCAGCAGCTGGTGTTTGCGGGCCAGGTCGACCACCTGCTGCAACACCTCGGCCGAGTACACCGCACCCGTCGGATTGTTCGGATTGATGATCAGCAGCGCCTTGGTCCGATCGGTGATCTTGGACTCGATATCGGCTACATCGGGCTGCCAGCCGTTGGACTCGTCGCACAGATAGTGCACCGGCGTGCCACCGGCCAGGCTGGTCATCGCGGTCCACAGCGGATAGTCCGGCGCCGGGATGAGCACCTCGTCACCGTTGTTCAGCAGGGCCTGCATGGTCATCGTGATCAGCTCGGATACGCCGTTGCCCAGGTAGACGTCGTCGACGTCGAATTCGGGGAATCCGGAGACCAGCTCGTAGCGGGTCACGATCGCGCGCCGCGCGGGCAGGATGCCCTTGGACTCGGAATAGCCCTGCGCGACCGGCAGCGCGGCGATCATGTCGCGCATGATCACATCGGGCGCGTCGAAACCGAACGGCGCGGGATTGCCGATGTTGAGTTCGAGAATGCGATGCCCCTCGGCCTTCAGCCGTGCCGCATGTGCGTGTACCGGGCCCCGGATCTCGTACAGGACGTTCTGGAGCTTGCGCGACTGCTCCAGCGGACGCGGGCGCCGCGGTGACTGGCTGGTAGGACTCACCCGTCCCATGGTGCCATGCTGTGTTCGATTGCCTCCGCTTCGCTCCGGCTGTTCGCGGCCCCCGAAGTCTCACCGTTCGGCCCCGTGTCGGGCACTCGTTCCTCGCACCCGCCACGCGTCCGACCGGCGAGACGGGCCGCGAACCGTGTTCGATTGCCTCCGCTTCGCTCCGGCTGTTCGCGGCCCCGGGGGTCTCACCGTTCGGTCGCGGCTCTTGGGGCTTGCCGCGGACAGGGGAGCAGGTCAGAGCGCTGGATCGATGGGCAGCATGGCGCGGGCCGCATTGGCTCCGCAGAATTCCTCGATGCGCTCGTCCAGCGTGCGGGCCTCGACCGCGGCGCGGAAGCGCGGGCCGGCGATGCGGTGCCGCAGGCCGGTCAGGCGTTCCTCGAGTTGGGCGATGCGTTTGTCCTCGGCCAGTTCCAGGACCGGGCGCACCGAATCGGCGGCGCCGTCGAGACTGCCGTTGATCAGGTGCGCGGCCGCGTTGTCCACCCGCGCCAGCGCCTCGGCGCCGTAGGAGCGTTGCTCCTGCGGGCCGTTGGCGTACAGGTCGATGGCGCGATCGGTCGCGATCAGGGCCGGTTCGGCCTGGCCCAGATGGATATAGGTTGCTCCAGCGTAATAGTGGCTCTTGGGTTCGTCGAAACCGAACACGCCGCCCATCTCGTCGTGCAGCTCGTCGGCGCCGGTTCCGGAGCGGGCCACGTCGGCGGCCCGGATACAGCGCTCGGTATCGCTGATCGACCCGAGTTTGGACCAGATGCGCGCCTCGATATTGAGCAGCCGCACCCGCGCGGTCACCGAATCCGCGTACTGCTGCCCGCTCTGGGCGAGTTGCACCGCGCGGCGCGGACGTTCGGACCAGTATTCGATCAGCGCCTGCATGCCGCGGGTCCAGGCGCGTAATCCGTTGTGGCCGCACAGTTCCGCATAGGCCCAGGCCGCGCGGGCCTGCTCGCCCGCGGCGTCGTGATAACCCAGATCGGTGCTGGCATTGGCGAGCAGCCCGGACAGGGTTCCGGCCAGCAGATACAGATGGCCGGTGTCCGCGGGACTCTGATGCCCCTCCAGGAATCGGTACACCCGCCGCCGCACGCGCAGCATCTCGATCACCATCGGGACCGGTGAGGCGTGGACGTAGTCGTTGGCGATGCGGGTGACATCGGCGTCGAACTGCTCGAGTGTGGTGGCGCCGATATTGGTGGACTCGGCGCGTCCGGCATGCTCGCTGGCTTCGTGGGCGGCCGCCATGATCAGATCCCTCTCCGAAATCGTTCCCAACGCATCACCTCTCATCGCACCGTTGTCGACGAGTGTCAGCAGTTCCGCGTCGCTCGAATACTGGGCGCGCGCCGAAACATCCGGCCGCGCATCGAATTCAGGTGCGGGCCGATCGATGAGGGGCTGATCGATCATGGCCGCGAACCGTGCCCGCACGACTTCGTCGGACCTGGCCAGGGAGGTGTCCAGTGCGGCCTGGTTGACCGGCCGGGGGTGGACACGTGTGCCCCCGGCCTCCCATTTCGAGACCAGTCGTTCGTGCACACCCAAATGGGCAGCGAACTCCCGGATACTCATCCGCTTGGCGTCGCGGAGGGCACGGGCTTCCCTGCCAGACCACTGCCGGACCACGATGTCACCCTTTCCACACGAACTCAGAACTCCAGAGTACGAGCGTGAAGTGATCACGGCCACAGCCGAAATCGACCTGGTATCAGGGAAACAGCAGGTCGCGTGCCAAAGGCAGCGGAAGGGCAGCGCAAGGCTGGTGAGCGGACGTTACCCCGCGGGGTAGGTGCGCGGGAACCTTGGAGGGACCGAGGGAGTTCGCCGTGAACGTCGAAAAACTCAGGACCGCTGAGGATTGGGTCGCGTTGTACCGGTACGAGTTCGCGTTGCCGGTGATCGAGCGTGCCGGATATGTCATGTTGCCGATCACGAGCCGCATCGGCGTTCTGCATCTACCCACCGGTCGCGCGGAACGGGTCGGCGATTCCTGCGCCGCACAAGGCATGTCCGCCCCGGTCCTGGCTCGCCGGGCACGCTGGAGTTTCCTGGTCACTCCGGACGATCCGCCCGCGCCGAAGGTGCTGGACGTGCTCAACCGTCTCGATATCGGCATTCCGGCCATCGGCAGCGCGATCATGCTGCCGACCGGCCTCGGTCGCTGGACCAGGGAGGGCTGCCACTGGGTGGTCCCGCCCACCGGCGACCACCTCACGCTCCCACCCCTGTCGGCCGTCGTCACGACAGCGTTGGCGGTGGGTGGCGGCGAGGACTGACCGCAGACCAGTCCTCGCCGCCCGCACCGGGTCCGCCCCCATTTCACCCGGCAGTCGACGGGGCGGGCCCGGCTGTGCGGCCCGCTCGTCCCTCGGCATCCCGAAAATCATTCTGCCGCAGTGTGTTCGAATCGCACCAGCACTGCGATGAGTTCCACCGCGCGCCGCCCGGATTCGATTCGGACCCGCCCCTTGCTCAGTGAATGCCGGACGTCACTGGGAGGCGTCGTCCTGCGATCGGGACCTGATCATTCACTGGCCTTGTTCAGGTTCTCGGGAGCAAAGTAGACGGTCCGGTCATGATTCAGTTCTGCTCGAAGGCGAATCGCGAGGTGCCTACCGTCTGCCCACGGTGTCCGGTGAGCTGAAGTGCGGGTTGGCGGGATCGTTGACGAGATCGTAAGTCGCGTCCCAGCGTTCCGCCCATGCGTCCAACGCGGCAGCGAGGCCGTTCGAGACATTCAATGACGCCGGAGGAACGTCGTCGTACGCCCCATTCTGATAAATCCAGACTGGATGGCACTGAATCTCTGGCTGTAGTTTCAAGCGTCGCATTGCACTCCTTCAGGTTTGGGGACCGAGCGAAGAACGCCACGGACGAAACAGCGAACGCGACAACCGAACCGGGGACACCACACCTGGTCTTTACGGCTGTGCATGGGTGTGGATAAATCGGAGGCCGGTTCCGCGCGGGGGTGTTCGAGAAGAGGTGCGTCCCGGGAGAGGGTGCGGAATGGCGAAGGGGCGTAGCCGAGATCGGCTACGCCCCTTCGCTTGCGGGGAGTTGGCTAGTTCTTGCGGCCGGGAGCCTTCGCGCCGGACTTGAAGCCCAGGCCGCCCGGCTTGGCGGTGGGGGGCTTCGGGGCGCCGTTGCCGGACGATTCCGCTTCGGCCGATGCGGATTCCGCTGCCGGCGAGGTGGATTCGCTGACTCCGGCCTCCGTTGCCGGTGCGGCGTTCGCGGCCGGATCGGCGGACTCGGCTGCCGGAGCAGAGGAGGCCTGCGCGGCCGGTTTCGCCGCACCCGGGGCCTTCGGGCCGGGGCGTTTGAATCCGGACTTCATCGCCAGACCCTTGGCCGCCACGGTCGGTTTGGATTCCGTCGCGGCAGGGGCCGATTCGGTTGCGGCGGAGGCGGATTGCTCAGGCGTTGCGTCCGAATCGGTGGCCGGGGCGGGCTCGGCCGGGGCGGGCGAACCGGGGGCCTTCGGGCCGGGGCGCTTGAATCCGGACTTCATCGCCAGACCCTTGGCCGCGACCGTCGGCTTGGATTCCGCCGCGGCGGGAGCCGATTCGGTTGCGGCGGAGGCAGTTTGCTCGGCCGCCGCGCCCGAATCGGCTGCGGGTGCGGATTCGGCTGCGCCGGAATCGCTTCCGGCGGGCTTGGCGCCCGGAGCCTTGGCTCCGCCCTTCATGGCCAGGCCCTTGCCGGGAGCCTTCGCGGCACCCTTCATCGACAGGGCGCCGGGCTTGGCCGCAGGGGCGACGGGAGCTTCCGCGGCGGATTCGGCGGGCGCGCTTTCGGCAGTCTCCGGAGCGGGAGCCGCCTTGGCGCCAGGGGCTTTCGCCCCGCCCTTCATCGAAAGGCCCTTGCCGCCGGGCGCTTTCGCCGCACCCTTCATGGACAGACCCTTGGCGGGCGCGGGAGCGGCCGGAGCTTCGGCCGGCTCCTCGGCGGCCGGTGCGGCTTTCGCGCCGGGGGCTTTGGCGGCGCCCTTCATGGCCAGTCCGCCACCGGGCGCCTTGCCGCCGCCCTTCATCGCGAGACCCTTGGCCGGAGCGGGTTTCGGCTCCGCGGCGGCCGCGGGTTCGGCCGCCGCCGGTGCGGCCTCGGCGGCCGGAGCGGCAGGCTCGGGCTCGGGCTCGGCCTTCGGCTGCTGGATCACCTTCAGGTTCTCCGACAGCTTCGCCGGTTCGACCCGGTCGATGGACTGCAACATCAGCTGCGCCACGTCGACCACCTCGACGCCCTGGCCGACCTCGCCCGAATCCTTGCGCGCGGTCACGCCATCGGTGAGCATCACGCGGCAGAACGGGCAGCCGGTCGCGATCATCGAGGGGGAGTTGCCGCCGTCCAGCGTCGACAGCGCCTCGTCCACCCGGTCCAGATTGATGCGCTTGCCGAGCTGCTCCTCCATCCACATGCGCGCGCCACCGGCGCCACAGCACATGGAACGTTCGCCGTGCCGCGGCATCTCGGTCACCGTCGCGCCCGAGGCGCCCATCAGCTCGCGCGGCGCGTTGTAGATCTTGTTGTGCCGGCCCAGGTAGCACGGGTCGTGATAGGTGACCTTCTCCGACACCGGCTTGACCTGCACCAACTGCTTGCCGCGCACCAGGCGGTTCAGCAACTGAGTGTGGTGCACGACCTCGTAAGTGCCGCCCACCTGCGGATATTCATTGTTCAGCGCGTTGAAGCAGTGCGCACAGGTGACGACGATCTTGCGCTTGGACGGCTCGACACCCTCGAATACCGAGTTGAACGTCTCGATGTTCTGCATCGCCAACTGCTGGAACAGGAATTCGTTACCCGCGCGCCGCGCCGAATCGCCGGTGCAGGTCTCCTCCTGACCGAGCACCATGAACTTCACGCCCGCGGTGGCCAGCAGTTCGGCGACCGCCTTGGTGGTCTTCTTCGCACGGTCCTCGTAGGCGCCGGCGCAGCCGACCCAGAACAGATATTCATAGCCGTCGAAGCTGTCCGCGTCCCGGCCGAAGACCGGAATGTCGAAGTCCAGCTCGGAGATCCAGTTGAGCCGGTCCTTGGCGTTCTGGCCCCAGGGGTTGCCCTTGTTCTCCAGGTTCTTGAACAGGCCCGCCAGCTCGGACGGGAACTCCGATTCGATCAGCACCTGGTAGCGGCGCATATCGATGATGTGGTCGACGTGCTCGATATCCACCGGGCACTGCTCGACGCACGCACCGCAGGTGGTGCAGCTCCACAGCACCTCGGGATCGATGATGCCGTTGACGTCCTCCGCGCCGACCAGCGGCCGCTCGGCCTCGGTGCGCGCGGCCTCGGAGATCTTCGCCAGCGCGGCCTCGTCCGGCTTGCCCTCGGCGTCGACCAGGCCGACCTCGTCCCCGCCCATATCCTTGCGGCCGCCGGCCAGCAGATACGGCGCCTTGGCCTGGCCGTGGTCGCGCAGCGACATGATCAACAGCTTGGGGGACAACGGCTTACCGGTGTTCCACGCCGGGCACTGCGACTGGCACCGGCCGCACTCGGTGCAGGTGGTGAAGTCCAGCCAGCCCTTCCAGGAGAAGTCCTCGACCTTGCCGACGCCCAGGGTGTCGTTGTCCGGATCGATCTCCTCCATGTCCAGCAGGGCCTTGCCCTTGGACGTCATCGGCTTGACCGCGCCCAGCGCGACGCCGCCGTCGTTCTCGCGCTTGAAGTAGATGTTGAAGAAGGCCGCGAACCGGTGCCACGCCACACCCCAGTTGATGTTCCGGCTCACCACGGCCAGCCAGACCAGGGCGGACATCAGCTTGATGAAGGCGAAGACCGAGACCAGCGCGGCGCTGGCGGGCAGCGCCTTCGCGATGTTCATGGTGAGGAAGTCGCTCACCGCGTTCGATTCATCGGTGTAGCTGATGACCGCGGCCTTCACGCCTACCATGCCGAGGCCCTCGATGAGCACGACCGCCTCGACGAAGTAGGCGGCGAGGAAGTTGGACCCGCTGAAGCGGGACATGCGCGCGGGGACGCGCGGGTGGTTGAGCTGGCGGATCGTCATCAGCACCAGGCCGCCGACGATCGTCGCGATGCCCAGCAACTCGTCCGCCAAGTGGTAGACGAGGGTGTGGCCCAGCCACGGCCAGGTGAACGTCGGACTGAAGATCTGCCCGTACGCCTGGAACACCAGGATGAAACCGAGGAGGAAGCCGACCATCACCAGCCAGTGCGCCCAGCCGACGGTCCGGAACTTGACCATCCGAGTGTGCGCCACGAACTCCTTGATCATGGTGCCGAGGCGCGGGACGAAAGGTTGCCAGCGGTCCGGGGCGGGCTGTCCGAGGCGAATCGTGCGAACGATCTTCCAGACGGCCCAGACGAACACGGCCCAACAGGGGATGCTGACGAGGACACCGATCGTGCCCAACGTGATCGTCAGGGCATTCATGTCGCGACCTTCCTTCGGTTCAACGAGCATTCGGCGGCAGGGCTGTTGCCACCAGGGTTGACTCGCATACTAACTGCCAGTAAGTTACTCGCCGGTAACTTATCTGTCCACTCTATGATCGCACCTTGGTATACCCCAGCTTGCCGGGCCGGATCGCCGCCGGGTGTGAGTCGGCTCACGTAACGAGCTGGGCGTTTGCAGTGCTGTGAATGTTCATAACGGTAAATCCCGGCAATTTCGCGCTCCGGCAAGGACGCACTTACTCCATTGGTGGGAAATGGATGTCGCTTCCGGGGGGTCATTCGATTAGGCTCAGCGCGTCCTGCTTGCCGTGTAAATCTTCGTGCTGCTCGGGGAGGGTTCCTGTAGGCCGCGCCCATCGGCCGTGCCGATGTGGCAGCGACACCAAGGATGCGCGAGCTCTCGCAAAGCGAAGGCACACGGCAGTACCTGTTGATGATTGGAAAACGGAATGAAGTTCCGCACCGCTACCGCGGGTGCCGCACTGGTCATCGGTGCGATGACCGCAACTCTCGGTACCGCGTACGCCGCTCCCGCTCCCGCACCGAAGCCGGCCGGGGACGTGATCGACTACTCGGTCAAGCTGGTCGACAAGGCGGTAGTGGCCACGCTGCAGGGGGGAACCTTCCAGGTGGTCCAGAAGCCCGGCGCCACGCCGCAGGCCAAGCCGCAACAAATTATCGATGTGAAAGACAAGGCCGGGAAAATCGCCATGGAAATGCCGGTGGATTACCGCATCTCCGGCAAGCAGATTCCGGTTGCGCCGGTCGTCAAAGATAACGGCAGGGTTCTGCAGCTGACCCCGCAGAAGCCGACCGGCGTGGAAATCTCCAAACAGACCGTCGTCGCGACGCCGATCGCCTCGCCGGAGGAGGACAACGCCGCGATGACCGATTTCGCGACGAAGTTCGGCCTCGCGACAGGTATCGGTAGCTTCGTCGGCCTGGCCATCGGCGCTGTGGTCGGCTGCATCTTCGGCCTGCCGCTGTTCGGTGTCGGCTGCATCGCCGGTATTCCGATCGGCGCGACCCTCGGCGGCATCATCGGCACCGTCGCCGCCGGCGGTCCGACCCTGGTCGCGGCGGGTATGGATCTGATCAGCACGCTGCAGGCCAAGCCCTACACCACCAAGTGGAAGCAGGCCGTGTCGCACCACTGACCGACTCTTACCCGGACCGGCCCGCTCTTCTTCGAAGGGCGGGCCGGTGTGGTTCGGGGCCGAGAGCCGAGGAAGCCCGGCCCGGTATGGGCGGTTCGGCTAAGATCACGCCCGAAACCGATGAGGATTGGAATACCGAATGACGTTCCGCAGAAGCGCTGCGGCGGCGGCCGTGGTCATCGGGTCGATGACCGTCGCGCTGGGCACCGCGCACGCCGATCCCGCACCCGCCCGGACGCAGATCGAGTATTCGGCCGCGAAGATCGGCAAGACGGTCGTCACCAAGCTGAAGAACGGGACGTTCCAGCTGGTCGACAAGCCCGGTGAGGCGCCCGGGCAGATCCGGCGGGTCGTGGACGTCAAGGATTCGGCCGGGGCGGTCGCCCTGGAACTGCCGCTGGACTTCCGCGTGTCCGGGGTACGGATACCGGTCACCCCGGTGCTGCGCGCGGACGGTCGCGAGCTGGATCTGACCCCGGTCCGCCCCGCCGGAGTGGACCTGAGCAAGCCGATCGCCCCCCGGCTGATCGGCGCGACGGTCGACGGCAAGCCGCTGCGTGCCCAGCCCGTCGCCTCGGCGGTGGAGAATCAGCGGGCCTTCAACGATGTCGCGACCAAAGCCGGACTCGCCTTCGCGGTCGGCGGTCTGATCGGCGCGGTGATCGGCGGACTGGTCGGTTGCGTGCTGACGTTCTGGATCGTCTGCATTCCGGGCCTCATCCTGGGCGGTATCGGCGGCGGAGTACTGGGCACGATCATGGCGGGCGGTCCGGCGCTGAATCAGTCGGTCATCG
This sequence comes from uncultured Nocardia sp., assembly GCA_966435935.1. GTDB lineage: Bacteria > Actinomycetota > Actinomycetes > Mycobacteriales > Mycobacteriaceae > Nocardia. The sequence continues at coordinate 6,728 of CBJNFW010000018.1, read as the reverse complement.
ACCTGCAGAACACGTGGAAGGCCAAGGACGGCACCACTCAATGGGCGAATCCGGGTGGCCGGTGAGCGCTTTCGGCTCGGCCGGTAGTCCGGTCAGTCCGGTAGTTCGACGCGGCCGCTGAAGCGGGCCTCACCCAGATCGCGTCCGAAAGCGGCGAAAGACCGCTCGGTGACGGTGAATTCGCCGTCCTCGCGCACCAGGAGCACTGTGCTGCAACGTGTCCCGTGGTCACTGCTGGGAATGAAGCGGGCAGAGACGGTCCGCTCGCGTTCGAGAGTCAGTCCGGTGGAAGGTAATTCGTCGTCGGATGCGATGGTGCGATCGGCCAGGACGGCCAGATAGCCGTCGACGTCGGCGGGATCGCATCCGATGACCGCGCCGAGGCCGCGCAGTCCCTGGCGCACCTTCGGCCAGGCCGGTGCGCCGGTGTCGGTGCGAATCATGGTGTCGCGCAGGGGATCCACCGAGCCCAGCAGCGCGCCGTTGGACAGTCCGTGCAAACCCGGCGGCAGTTCCAGCGGGGTGTGCGCGCTGCGGTTGCTGTGCCACCACAGCGTCTGTAGATCCGAGGCGATCAGGTTGTACCCGTTGTAGTCGTCCGGAGCCGCCGCGACCGCGGTGAGGAACTTCTTCGGGGCGGCGTCGCCGCGCAGGAAATCCATCAGCAGCGCACCGCGCGAACGCACCTCGACGCGATCCTCGCCCGGTCCGCGCACATTGGTCACCGCCGCGAACCGGTGCGCCCCGCTGATCAGGCCCAGCCACGTCCCCGGAACCGGCCCCCGCGCGCCCAGATCGCGCCCCGCCAGCAGCCCCGCCACCTCGGGCCACCACCGCATGGATTCGGTGGGCCGGATATAGAACTCGTCCCGGTTGGCCGCCACGATCAGCCGATACTCCGGGTGCGCTCGCCACCCTGTCAAAACCAGACACACTATCTTCCGCCTCCGCTTCGCCCCCGGTCTTCCCTCCCGCCGCCGCCCCGCTTCGCTCCTGGCGCTCCGGGCCCCGGAATCGGCTGTTCTCGGGGCGAAACTCAGGTGTCCCGACGGTCCTCGGTCTCCGTCCGGGCGTGCAGTGTGCGGGGTGGCGGCCGCCTACCTCCAGGATGCCGGACGCCCACCCGCGAAGGTAACCATTCATTACCGCCATTGAACTGCCGATCTGCGGACCACGGCATGCGAAAGGGCCGACAGCGCAATGCCGTCGGCCCTTTCGGCGGGTAAATCAGTTGGTGCGCAGGCGCAGGCCCGGGTTGGCGGACAGCACCGCGCTCAGGGGCTGAGCGAACAGCTGGGGAGCGTTGCCGGTGAGGGCGCCGATGAGGTTGGGGATTTCGCAGATCGGGTAGTCGGCCACCGACGACGCGCTGGACACGCCCAGCGCCTTCGTGCCGGACACCAGCGGACCGCCGGAGTCGCCGGGCAGCGCGCAGATGGTCGCCGAGAACGAGTGCTCCAGGTTGTGATCGCCGACCTGGACCTCCTGGTCGACCGCGTTCACCACACCGCAGCTGAAACCGGTGCGCGAGCCCGACTTGCAGACCGGTGCGCCGACGACCGGCTCCGCCACGCCGGTGATGGCCAGCGGTGCCTGCCCCGGAACGCGGACCAGGTTGTTGCTGAAACGGCCTCGCGCCGCGCTGTTGATCGCGACGATCGAGTAGTCCTGCGCGCCGAGCACCGACTTCTGGAAGGTGCCCAGCTGCGCGCCCAGGTGCTCGCCCGGCGCGACCTCGAACATGCCCGGGGCGTTCGCGGTGCCGGCGGCGGGGATGTTGGGGTCGCAGTGACCAGCGGTGATGTTGACCACGTTGCCGCGGCTGTCGGTGCCGTTGAAGCCCGAGGAGCAGATCAGCTGCATCTTGCCCGCGACCGAGGCGTACGCGTCACCGGCGGCGACCGGGGTGTTGCGCACCTGCCCCGCGACGGCCGAAGCCTTGGCGATGTCGGACTGCTGCGGGCCGGCCGGCGCGGCGGCCATCACGATGACCCGGGCCGGGTCGACGAAGCCGGGCATCGGCAGTCCGGCCTTGTCGACGCGGACCGCGAGCGCGTTGTTCACGGTGTCGATCACCGCGCCGCGCACCTGCTCCGACACCGACTTCGGCTGTCCGGACAGCCACTGCTGGAAGGCGTTCTTCTCGCTGCGCAGCGCCGTCTCGGTCTTGGCGACCTGCTTGACCTGGTATCCGGCCTTGGCGGCTGCCTTGCCCGCATCGTCGTGACCGGCGCCGGGAGCCAGCGCGACCACGGCCTTACCGGCGTCGTCGAGCCACGCGCCGGCGAAGGTCTGCGGGTACTGCCGCTCCGCGGTGGTGGCGAAGGCGCTCACGTGCTGAGCCAGATCGGCCCGGCGCAGGTACTCCTGCGGCGAGATCTTCAGATCACGATGCACCGCGGTGGCCAGATCGACCGGCAGGTTCGGCGTGGGAGCCTTGGCCGGATCCGCGGACGCCGTCGCCGCTAGCGGGCCCAGGACCAACATCGCCGCCGAGGCGGCGACCGCTGCGTTGCGGAAACGGTTGCGCGAGCCGCGTCGGGCAGCGCGCGAGGGCAAGTGGCGTGGCAGGAGCATGTGCCGACTATATGGGTTTCGCACTCTGATGCCTACTTATCACGTCAGGTAACCGGACACGCGCACGGCGCGCACCGAAATCGTTCGGAAAGAATTCACGGACAATCCACACTCATCCGGCGTTCGGGCGTACTCGGACCGAGATGCCCGAACCGAGCCCACCGCCGGACTTGGCGTCGATGTCGGCGAGGATCGACCGGATCGGGATGCCCAGCGAGGCCGTGCCGCCGTACTGCGCGAGGTCGATGTTGGCCTCCTTGCAGTCCGGCGCATCGGCCGCGTTCGAACCGCTGGTGATGCCCAGGGCGAGCGTTCCGGTCACGATCGCGCCGCCGCTGTCACCGCCCAGGGTGCACGCCGAACTGGCGAAACCGCGCACGGTCTTGGATTCGCCCTCCGCGGTGTACAGCTGCGTCTCCACCCGGTCCGCGACGACGAAACCGCAGGTGAACGTCGAGGATTGACCGGATTTGCACACCGGTGCGCCGGTCACCGGCTCGGCGGTGCCGGTGAGGGTCAGGGTGGTGCCGTTCGCGCCGCGCACCGAGGGCTTGTCCATACCGGCCTTCACCGCGCGGTCGGTCAGCTTGATCACCGAGTAGTCCAGGCCGTTCGCGCCGCCCAGCTGGGCGTTCACGAACGAACCCGCCTGCGGGCTCGACTTGAGATTGCGCGGATCGGGCACCCACACCCCGGCCTGCTGATTGCCCTTGCCCAGATTCGGATCGCAGTGTCCCGCACTGATGTTCAGCGCGGTGCCGTGCGAGTCGACGCTGTTGAAGCCGAACGAGCACACATCCACGGTCTTGAGTGCGGAGTCGTTCAGCGAGGTGGGCGCGCTGATGTAGGTGTCCCCGCCCATCGGGTGGTGATCGACCGGGCCGCCGTTGTCGGGGGACAGGATCACCTTCACATTGGCGATCAGCGTCGGCAGGTTCAGCAGATGTCCGGCCGGTGTGTTGGCGACGGTGAGCACCAGCTGACTGTTCAGGAAGTCGATCGCCACCGAGTTGATCGCCGAGGAGACCTGCCGGGGCAGGGTGTTGATCCACTGGGTGAGCTGATCGAGCGAGCTCTCCAGTTTGTCCGCCGAGATCGGGGCCAGCCGGGTCTGGAATCCGGCCGAGGACGCGGTCTTGGCCGCCTCGAGCGAGGTGACGGCCATGGTCGGTTTGCCGTCGCGCGTCATCCAGGCTCCGGCGAACTGCTCCGGATGCGCGGACCGGAACTCGCGGGCGTAGTCGCGCAGTTGCTGGGCCTTGGCGGCGCGGTCGAGGTACTGCGCCGGCGTCATCTTCAGGTCGCGGGCGATGGCCTGCACCAGCGAGGGCGGCAACTGATCGGCCTTCAGCTGCGCTTGCGTGGGAGCGGGCGCGGCGCTGGCGGGTGCGGTACCGAGCAGGGGACTCAGGAACAGGGTCGAGGCGAATGCGACGGTGGAAGCTTTGACCGTTGCGCGACGGCCCGTCAACTTGCGCATGAAGTCCCTTCGTAGGGCACCCGATTGTGCCGGTAGATCCGAGTGCCGTGTTTCGTTGCGCGACAACGGCCCTCGCTCTGCTGTCGACCGCGCCGTCCGGCCGGCGCCGGAACATTACGGTCAGCGCATCACTTTAAGGCACAAACGCGTGAAGTTCGCTACGAACCGATCAGGGAATGTTCGCGGAGGGGAAACCGTAGGTCGGCGGCATCGGGAAGGTCGGGTAGGGGTCGAAAGTATATGGAAAGTACGGCGATTGGTTCGGTGAGGTGCCCCAGGAGCCGTCCGGGTCGGTCGTGCCGCTCGGCTCGGTGGTTGTCGTGGTGGACGGAGTGGATCCGGGCGGGGTCGTCTTCGCGGGCGGCGGGGTGGTGATCGGCGGCGGGACCACGGTGCGCCGGACCGGCGTGCGCGGGGCCACCGTGATCGGGACGCGCGAGGTGCCGACCGGCCGCGGCGTCGTGGTGGGAGCGCTCGTCGTGGTGCCGGAACGCGCGTCGGGTTCCGACGGCGCGGGTGCCGCATTGCCGCCGCCCAGCAGCAACGCCACCGCGATACCGCCGAGCAGCAGGCCGATCGCCGCGGCCGCCGCGATCAGCAGCGGGGTGCGCCGGGCGCCGGCGGCGGGAGGCGTGACGACGGCCGGCGCCAGCTTGGTCGCGGTCGGCTCGGCGGCGGGCGCGGGCGGGGGTTCGGTTTCGGCGGCGCTCGGCCGGTTGATCGGGATGGCCGCGGAATAGGCCTGCGCCACCGGTTCGGCGTCGCGGATCGCGGGCAGTACGTCGGTGGCCTCTAGCGGGTTATCCGCGTGACTGGGATCCGGCGGAGTGGTGCCCGCCGGTGTGGCCAGCACCGCGGTCAGCGCGCCCTGCGCGGCCGCGGCGGCGATCTCCCGGCCTGTCCGCGCGCCGGGCAGAATGGCCTCGCTGATCAGCACCACCGATCGCAGCCCCAGGTAGTCCAGGGCATCGCGCAGTGCCAGGACCTGCGCGGCCGGCCAGTCCGCGGGATGGACGGCGTAGAACTCGGCGGGACCGCTGAGATGTTCGGCGGCCAGATCGATCAGGCAGAACACGGCCGTGGCCATCAGGTCCTCGCCCCGATAGGCCTCGCCCTCGTCGACGCTGATGCCCGCCGGGTCGCCGACGGCCGCGGTGAATCCGGTGATGGAATGCGACGGTCCGGGCGGGGGATCCCCGCCCAGTGCGGTATCGCCGTCGTCGGACATGTGCAGAACCGCGTCACGCACGACGAAATACGGCTCGGACGACTCTTCTCCGGGTTCGCCGCCTCCGCCGGTGACGATTGCCGCCAGGCATTCGTCGTCGGCGATTCGCAGGCCCACCCCTGTGGCCATCCTGGTTACCTCGCTCCGGTCCTCGGGTACGTGTTCGCACCGCCTACACGAGCAGCGAACCGTGCCCCATGGCGCGAAGCATCGACAATAGCTCCGAACGCGACCCGGCTCCGATCCGACGCCGGATGCGCGCGACATGATGCTCCACCGTCTTCGCCGAGATGTACAGCCGGGCGCCGATCTCCCGGTAGGTCATCCCGAGCAGCACCAGCTCCGCGACCTCGCGCTCGCGGTCGCTCAGCACCGAGCCCGGCGCTGGGGCGGGTTCGGGGCGTTCGGGCTGTGCCGGGGCAGCCGGGTCGGCGGAGCGTTGCGGCGGCCGGGCGTCGGCCCGGATGGTGCGGGCCAGTTTCAGCAGTGCGGTCGAATCCGCCGGGTCCTCGCCCGCCAGCGCCGCCTCGCTGGCCAGCCGGGCGGCATCCCAGCTCAATCCGATCTCGGCGAGTCTGCGCACCGCGGCGGTGACCCGGTCGCGGTCGACCTCGCCGCGCAGCACCAGGATCCAGGTGCGGCCCGCGTCGGCCAGGACCGCGGCGTGCGGGTCGCCGGTCTCGGCGGCGGCCTTGAGCCGATGCGCCGGCGGCAGCAATTCGTCGGGACAGCTGCGCGCGATCGCCGCCTGAATCGCGTACCAGTGGAACGCATTCGCCCACGCGGGCGGATTGTTCAAGCGGCACAACAACTCCCGGGCCGCCTCGACCAGTGCGGCGATCCGGCCCTCGTCGTTCAGCCGGATGCCGGCCAGCCACAGTTCGCCGATCGGCAGCAGCGCCGGCAGATCCGCGCCGACGTCGTCGAACAGCGGGTGGGCCGCCTGCCAGGCCAGAGCCAGGGCGGTGTGGTCGCCGCCGCGGCGGGCCAGGCCGACCCGGACGCCGTGTGCGAGCAGGCGTTCACGCGGGGGCAGGGCGGCGAAGTCCAGATCCGCGACGAGCGACGCGGCGGTGTGTTCGTCGCCGCCGAGCATCGCGGTCCAGGCCGCCAGCACGGGGTATCGAGCGGTATCACCGGGCAGCGTCCGGGCGGAACTGCTCCGCAGCGCGTCCGCCGCGCGATTCGGTTCGCCCATGCTCAGGCACAGCAGGGTCGCGATGGCGGTCGCGGGATAGGGGACGAAGCGGCCCGGGTCGGGGGCGGCGTTGTCGGCGCGGGCCGCCTGGATCAGTGCCGATGCGGCGGAAACCGCTGCGGCGCGGCCGGGTTCGCCGACCGTGCGGGACAGGGCGTCGGCGATCGAGGCGGAGCGCGCGGTGGCCTCGGTCGGCGGCCACAGGTCCGCCGAGGCCGAGAGCGCGGCAGCGGATTCGGGGTGGC